>NZ_JAHWLU010000046.1:0-32134 GCF_022134725.1 Buttiauxella sp. S19-1 | reverse complement strand
AACTGCCAGAAGGCGTTGAGATGGTAATGCCGGGCGACAACATCAAAATGGTTGTTACCCTGATCCACCCAATCGCGATGGATGACGGTCTGCGTTTCGCAATCCGTGAAGGCGGCCGTACTGTAGGTGCGGGCGTTGTTGCTAAAGTTATCGCTTAATCGCTGATAACATTTGACGCAACGCGCAAGAAAAGGGCATCATTTGATGCCCTTTTTGTACGCTCTCTACCCAGAACCTGGCTCATCAGTGATTTTTTACTCATAATCATTGCTGAGACAGGCTCTGAAGATGGCGTTATACCGAATAGCACCTGAGTAATAGCCGTTCGGTTTGGTTTTGCCTCGCATATGCGGGGCAAAAATGTTTGTCTGAATTACTGTGACGGGTTGGTTTATGAGTGCGAATACCGAAGCTCAAGGAAGCGGGCGCGGCCTGGAAGCGATGAAATGGCTGGCAGTTGCTGCTCTGCTTATTGTGGCGATCGTGGGCAACTACATTTATCGTGATGTGTCTCTGCCTCTGCGTGCCCTGGCAGTGGTTGTGCTGATTGCTGCAGCGGGTGGTGTCGCGCTGTTAACGACGAAAGGCAAAGCGACAGTTGCTTTCGCCCGCGAAGCGAGAACCGAAGTTCGTAAAGTGATTTGGCCAACTCGGCAGGAGACTTTACACACCACCTTAATCGTGGCGGCTGTTACAGCTGTAATGTCACTGATTTTGTGGGGGCTGGACGGTATTCTTGTCCGCCTGGTTTCTTTTATTACTGGCCTGAGGTTCTGAGATGTCTGAAGCCCCTAAAATGCGCTGGTACGTCGTTCAGGCGTTTTCCGGTTTTGAAGGCCGCGTAGCAACATCGCTGCGTGAGCATATCAAATTGCACAACATGGAAGAGTTGTTTGGTGAAGTCATGGTTCCGACCGAAGAAGTGGTCGAAATTCGTGGTGGCCAACGTCGCAAAAGCGAACGTAAATTCTTCCCGGGCTATGTTCTGGTCCAGATGGTAATGAACGATGCTAGCTGGCACCTGGTGCGCAGCGTGCCTCGAGTGATGGGTTTCATCGGCGGTACATCTGACCGTCCTGCACCAATCAGCGATAAAGAAGTTGATGCGATTATGAACCGCCTGCAGCAGGTTGGTGACAAGCCGCGTCCTAAAACGCTGTTTGAGCCAGGCGAAATGGTACGCGTCAGTGATGGTCCATTTGCCGACTTTAACGGTGTGGTTGAAGAAGTAGATTACGAAAAGAGCCGCTTGAAGGTTTCTGTATCTATCTTTGGTCGTGCTACGCCGGTTGAGCTGGATTTTGCTCAGGTAGAGAAAGCCTAATAATTAGGTTGTAAAAGCAGCGATTATTCGTTGCACAAGGCGCGAGATTGGACTACAATTTCGCGCCTTTTGTTTTTATGCGTCTTGTACGTATGAAACGATTTATTCACGGGGAGCCTTCATTGTGTAAGGCGCTATAACCCACTAGAGGAAATTAAGATGGCTAAGAAAGTACAAGCCTACGTCAAGCTGCAAGTTGCAGCTGGTATGGCGAACCCAAGTCCACCAGTTGGTCCAGCTCTGGGTCAGCAAGGTGTGAACATCATGGAATTCTGTAAAGCGTTCAACGCCAAAACTGATTCCATGGAGAAAGGTCTGCCAATTCCGGTTGTTATTACCGTTTACGCTGACCGTTCTTTCACTTTCGTTACTAAAACTCCACCAGCTGCTGTTCTGTTGAAGAAAGCTGCAGGTATCAAGTCTGGTTCTGGCAAGCCGAACAAAGACAAAGTGGGTAAAGTGACCCGTGCTCAGGTGCGTGAAATCGCAGAAACCAAAGCTGCGGACATGACTGGTTCTGACGTTGAAGCGATGACTCGCTCCATCGAAGGTACTGCTCGTTCCATGGGCCTGGTAGTGGAGGATTAAGAAATGGCTAAACTGACCAAGCGCATGCGCGTGATCCGTGACAAAGTTGATGCAACTAAACAGTATGACATCAACGAAGCCGTTGCTCTGCTCAAAGAGCTGGCCACTGCGAAATTCGTAGAAAGCGTTGACGTTGCTGTAAACCTCGGCATCGACGCTCGTAAATCTGACCAGAACGTACGTGGTGCAACTGTACTGCCGCACGGTACTGGCCGTTCAGTTCGCGTAGCCGTATTTGCCCAAGGCCCTAACGCTGAAGCAGCTAAAGCTGCTGGCGCTGAGCTGGTAGGTATGGAAGATCTGGCTGACCAGATCAAAAAAGGCGAAATGAACTTTGACGTTGTTATCGCATCTCCAGATGCAATGCGCGTTGTTGGCCAACTGGGCCAGGTTCTGGGTCCACGTGGCCTGATGCCTAACCCGAAAGTTGGTACTGTAACTCCTAACGTTGCTGAAGCGGTTAAGAACGCTAAAGCTGGTCAGGTTCGTTACCGTAACGACAAAAACGGCATCATTCACACCACCATCGGTAAAGTGGATTTTGACACTGACAAACTGAAAGAAAACCTGGAAGCTCTGCTGGTTGCGCTGAAAAAAGCTAAACCATCTCAAGCTAAAGGCGTTTTCATTAAGAAAGTTAGCCTGTCTACCACTATGGGTGCAGGTGTTGCGATCGACCAGTCTGGTCTGAGCGCAGTAGTGAACTAAGATTCACTGCTTTACGCGGGCGTTCGATTAGTCTAAAATCTTACGCCCGTTGCCTTGCAATGCAGGGCACACAGAATTTTCGGTTGGAGCCTGGCCTTATCCAGGCCTCCGTCCAAGACCGCAGGAGTTTCGCAAGAGACTTAATCCCCTGCGTAGACGGTGACAGAACCTGAAGAATATTTTTGATAGTCTTTGGCTTGTTTCTGCTCACCGTATGTCGACGTTCATTATCGTTTTGGTAATGAATGAAGTGAGTTCCGGGGGAAACCCCGGCTAATATCCAGGAGCAAAGCTAATGGCTTTAAATCTTCAAGACAAACAAGCGATTGTTGCTGAAGTCAGCGAAGTAGCCAAAGGTGCGCTGTCTGCGGTTGTTGCGGATTCCCGTGGCGTGACCGTAGGTAAAATGACTGAACTGCGTAAAGCAGGTCGTGAAGCTGGCGTTTACATGCGTGTTGTTCGTAACACCCTGCTGCGCCGCGTTGTTGAAGGTACTCAGTTTGAGTGCCTGAAAGACACGTTTGTTGGTCCAACCTTGATTGCATATTCTATGGAACACCCGGGCGCTGCTGCTCGTCTGTTCAAAGAATTCGCTAAAGCGAATGCAAAATTCGAGGTTAAAGCTGCAGCCTTTGAAGGTGAGCTGATCCCGGCGGCCCAGATCGATCGCCTGGCAACTCTGCCAACTTACGAAGAAGCAATCGCACGCCTGATGGCAACCATGAAAGAAGCCTCTGCAGGCAAACTGGTTCGCACTCTGGCTGCTGTACGCGATCAGAAAGAAGCTGCTTAATAGCACTTTTCTTTCTCACGCATTTGCTTACGTATAAACTTATTCTGATTTTCAGGAACAATTGTTATGTCTATCACTAAAGATCAAATCATTGAAGCAGTATCCGCTATGTCTGTAATGGACATTGTTGAACTGATTTCTGCAATGGAAGAAAAATTCGGTGTTTCCGCTGCTGCTGCTGTTGCAGGCCCTGCTGCTGCTGCTGAAGCTGTAGAAGAGAAAACTGAGTTCGACGTTATTCTGAAAGCTGCTGGCGCTAACAAAGTTGCCGTCATCAAAGCAGTACGTAGCGCAACTGGTCTGGGCTTGAAAGAAGCTAAAGACCTGGTTGAATCCGCTCCAGCTGCGCTGAAAGAAGGCGTGAGCAAAGATGACGCAGAAGCACTGAAAAAATCTCTGGAAGAAGCTGGCGCTGAAGTTGAAGTTAAATAAGCCAACCTTTCCGGTTGCAGCCTGAGAAATTAGGCTGATGGCTGGTGACTTTTTAGTCACCAGCCTTTTTGCGCTGTAGGGTACCAGTAGCGTTTCACACTGTTTGACTGCTGGTTTCCATTCAATGTTTGTCTCTATCTACGCCTTAATATACTACGACTTTCTACGCCGGGAGTTCCGGGGTAAAGCGTAGCGAAATGGTTTAAGAGTGATAGAAACAGGTATTGCGGAAAGTGTTCCACTTTCCGGTCCACAAAATAGTGTTGCACAAACTGTCCCCTTGTCGGGCAGATGGGTCGACTTGTCAGCGAGCTGAGGAACCCTAATGGTTTACTCCTATACCGAGAAAAAACGTATTCGTAAGGATTTTGGAAAGCGTCCACAAGTTTTGGACATTCCTTATCTCCTTTCTATCCAGCTTGACTCGTTCCAGAAGTTCATCGAGCAAGATCCTGAAGGCCAGTACGGTCTGGAAGCGGCTTTCCGTTCCGTGTTCCCTATTGCAAGCTACAGCGGTAACTCTGAGCTGCAATATGTGAGCTATCGTCTGGGTGAGCCGGTATTTGACGTTAAAGAATGTCAGATCCGCGGCGTGACGTATTCCGCTCCCCTTCGCGTAAAACTGCGTCTGGTGATCTACGAGCGTGAAGCGCCGGAAGGCACCGTTAAAGATATTAAAGAACAAGAAGTCTACATGGGTGAAATTCCACTCATGACTGATAACGGCACCTTCGTTATCAACGGTACTGAGCGTGTTATCGTTTCTCAGTTACACCGTAGCCCAGGCGTGTTCTTCGATAGTGACAAAGGTAAAACCCACTCTTCCGGGAAGGTGCTGTATAACGCACGTATCATCCCTTACCGTGGTTCCTGGCTGGATTTCGAATTCGACCCGAAAGACAACCTGTTCGTGCGTATCGACCGTCGCCGCAAACTGCCTGCGACTATCATTCTGCGTGCATTGCAGTTCACCACTGAGCAGATTCTTGATCTGTTCTTTGAGAAAGTTTATTTCGAAATCCGTGACAACAAGCTGCAGATGGAATTGGTGCCAGAACGCCTTCGTGGTGAGACTGCATCCTTTGACATCGAAGCTAACGGCAAAATCTATGTCGAAAAAAGCCGCCGTATTACAGCGCGTCATATTCGCCAGCTGGAAAAAGACGATATTAAGCTTATCGAAGTTCCGGTTGAATACATTGCTGGTAAAGTCGCGGCTAAAGACTACGTTGATGCATCGACTGGCGAACTGATTTGCCCGGCGAACATGGAACTGTCTTTGGATCTGTTGGCAAAACTGAGCCAGTGTGGTCATAAGCGTATCGAAACGCTGTTTACCAACGACCTGGATCACGGCGCATACATTTCTGAGACCATCCGTGTCGACCCAACCAACGATCGCCTTAGCGCACTGGTTGAAATCTATCGCATGATGCGTCCTGGCGAGCCACCAACTCGCGAAGCGGCTGAAAACCTGTTCGAGAACCTGTTCTTCTCCGAAGACCGTTATGACTTGTCAGCGGTTGGTCGTATGAAGTTCAACCGTTCCCTGCTGCGTGATGAGATCGAAGGTTCAGGTATCCTGAGCAAAGACGACATCATCCAGGTAATGCGTAAGCTGATCGGCATTCGTAACGGTCAAGGCGAAGTGGATGATATCGACCACCTCGGTAACCGTCGTATCCGTTCCGTAGGCGAAATGGCGGAAAACCAATTCCGCGTTGGCCTGGTACGTGTTGAGCGTGCGGTGAAAGAGCGTCTGTCTCTGGGCGATCTCGATACCCTGATGCCTCAGGATATGATCAACGCCAAGCCTATCTCTGCTGCGGTTAAAGAGTTCTTCGGTTCCAGCCAGCTGTCTCAGTTTATGGACCAGAACAACCCGTTGTCTGAGATTACGCACAAACGTCGTATCTCCGCACTCGGCCCGGGTGGTTTGACCCGTGAGCGTGCAGGCTTCGAAGTACGTGACGTACACCCAACCCACTACGGTCGTGTATGTCCAATCGAAACCCCTGAAGGTCCGAACATCGGTCTGATCAACTCCCTGTCTGTTTATGCACAGACTAACGAATACGGTTTCTTAGAAACTCCGTATCGTCGCGTTGTTGAAGGTGTTGTCACTGACGAAATCCATTACCTTTCTGCAATTGAAGAAGGTAACTACGTTATTGCTCAGGCGAACACCAATCTGGACGAAGAAGGCCGTTTCGTAGACGACCTGGTAACTTGCCGTAGTAAAGGCGAATCCAGCTTGTTCAGCAACGACCAGGTTGACTACATGGACGTTTCTACCCAACAGGTAGTTTCCGTCGGTGCGTCCCTGATCCCGTTCCTGGAACACGATGACGCCAACCGTGCATTGATGGGTGCGAACATGCAACGTCAGGCCGTTCCAACTCTGCGTGCTGATAAGCCGCTGGTTGGTACTGGTATGGAACGTGCTGTTGCCGTTGACTCCGGTGTTACTGCGGTTGCTAAACGTGGCGGTACTGTTCAGTACGTTGATGCGTCTCGTATCGTTATCAAAGTTAACGAAGACGAAATGCTGGCTGGTGAAGCTGGTATCGACATCTACAACCTGACCAAATACACCCGTTCGAACCAGAACACCTGCATCAACCAGATGCCATGTGTTTCTTTGGGCGAACCTGTTGAACGTGGCGATGTGTTGGCAGACGGTCCGTCTACTGACCTCGGTGAACTGGCTCTTGGCCAGAACATGCGCGTAGCGTTCATGCCGTGGAACGGTTACAACTTCGAAGACTCCATCCTCGTATCCGAGCGTGTTGTTCAGGAAGATCGTTTCACCACTATTCACATCCAGGAACTGGCATGTGTGTCTCGTGACACCAAGCTGGGGCCAGAAGAGATCACCGCTGACATCCCGAACGTGGGTGAAGCAGCTCTCTCTAAACTGGATGAATCCGGTATCGTTTATATCGGTGCTGAAGTGACCGGTGGCGACATTCTGGTTGGTAAGGTAACGCCTAAAGGCGAAACCCAGCTGACTCCAGAAGAGAAGCTGCTGCGTGCAATCTTCGGTGAGAAAGCGTCTGACGTTAAAGACTCTTCTCTGCGCGTACCAAACGGCGTTTCCGGTACCGTTATCGATGTGCAGGTCTTTACCCGCGATGGCGTGGAAAAAGACAAGCGCGCGCTGGAAATCGAAGAGATGCAACTGAAGCAGGCGAAGAAAGACCTGACTGAAGAACTGCAGATCTTTGAAGCTGGTCTGTTTGCTCGTATCCATGCTGTGCTGGTTGCTGGCGGTGTTGAAGCTGAGAAGCTCGACAAATTGCCACGCGATCGCTGGTTGGAACTGGGTCTGACTGACGAAG
The DNA here is from genome assembly GCF_022134725.1 of Buttiauxella sp. S19-1. NCBI lineage: Bacteria > Pseudomonadati > Pseudomonadota > Gammaproteobacteria > Enterobacterales > Enterobacteriaceae > Buttiauxella > Buttiauxella sp. S19-1. Next base: position 24,948 of record NZ_JAHWLU010000046.1, on the reverse strand, counting down.
AGAAGCAAAACCAGCTGGAACAGCTGGCAGAGCAGTACGACGAGCTGAAGCACGAGTTTGAGAAGAAACTTGAAGCTAAGCGCCGCAAAATCACTCAGGGCGATGACCTGGCACCTGGCGTGCTGAAAATCGTTAAAGTGTATCTGGCCGTTAAACGTCAGATCCAGCCTGGTGACAAGATGGCAGGTCGTCACGGGAACAAAGGTGTTATCTCCAAGATCAACCCGATCGAAGATATGCCTTACGATGAAAACGGCACGCCGGTAGACATCGTACTGAACCCGTTGGGCGTACCATCTCGTATGAACATCGGTCAGATTCTGGAAACCCACTTGGGTATGGCTGCTAAAGGCATCGGCGAGAAAATCAACGCTATGCTGAAGAAGCAGGAAGAAGTTTCCAAGCTGCGTGAATTCATCCAGAAAGCCTATGATTTGGGTTCTGATATTCGTCAGAAAGTTGACCTGAACACCTTCACTGATGATGAAGTTCTGCGTCTGGCTGAGAACCTGAAAAAAGGTATGCCGATTGCTACTCCTGTCTTCGACGGTGCAAAAGAGTCGGAAATCAAAGAGCTGCTGAAACTGGGTGACCTGCCGACTTCTGGCCAGATCACACTGTTCGACGGCCGCAGTGGTGAGCAGTTTGAGCGTCCAGTAACCGTAGGTTACATGTACATGCTGAAACTGAACCACTTGGTTGATGACAAAATGCACGCGCGTTCTACCGGTTCTTACAGCCTGGTTACTCAGCAGCCGCTGGGTGGTAAGGCTCAGTTCGGTGGTCAACGCTTCGGTGAGATGGAAGTGTGGGCGCTGGAAGCTTACGGTGCTGCTTATACCCTGCAGGAAATGCTGACTGTTAAATCTGATGACGTTAATGGCCGTACCAAGATGTATAAAAACATCGTGGATGGTAACCATCAGATGGAACCAGGCATGCCGGAATCCTTCAACGTATTGTTGAAAGAAATCCGTTCGCTGGGTATCAACATCGAGCTGGAAGACGAGTAATTACTCGCATCTGCTGTACTGGTTACAGGATGTCCGGGTCACACCGGACGTCTCTGAGAAGTCTCACTCCGACGGGAGCTAATCCGTGAAAGACTTACTTAAGTTTCTGAAAGCGCAAACTAAGACCGAAGAGTTTGATGCGATCAAAATCGCTCTGGCATCGCCAGACATGATCCGTTCTTGGTCGTTCGGCGAAGTTAAAAAGCCGGAAACCATTAACTATCGTACGTTCAAACCAGAACGTGACGGTCTGTTCTGTGCTCGTATTTTTGGGCCAGTAAAAGACTATGAGTGCCTGTGCGGTAAGTACAAGCGCCTGAAACACCGTGGTGTAATTTGTGAGAAGTGCGGCGTTGAAGTAACCCAAACTAAGGTGCGCCGTGAGCGCATGGGTCACATCGAGCTGGCTTCCCCAACTGCACACATTTGGTTCCTGAAGTCACTGCCGTCTCGTATCGGCTTGCTGCTGGATATGCCACTGCGTGATATCGAACGTGTACTTTACTTCGAATCTTATGTGGTTATCGAAGGCGGTATGACCAACCTCGAGCGTCGTCAGATCCTGACTGAAGAGCAGTATCTGGATGCGCTGGAAGAGTTCGGTGACGAATTCGATGCGAAGATGGGTGCGGAAGCTATTCAGGCCTTGTTGAAAAACATGGATCTGGAGCAAGAGTGTGAAACTCTGCGCGAAGAGCTGAACGAAACCAACTCCGAAACCAAACGTAAAAAGCTGACCAAGCGTATCAAACTGCTGGAAGCGTTCGTTCAGTCTGGTAACAAACCAGAGTGGATGATCCTGACAGTTCTGCCGGTTCTGCCGCCAGATCTGCGTCCATTAGTTCCGCTGGATGGCGGTCGTTTCGCAACGTCAGATCTGAACGATCTGTATCGTCGCGTTATCAACCGTAACAACCGTTTGAAACGCCTGCTGGATCTGGCTGCTCCTGACATCATCGTACGTAACGAAAAACGTATGTTGCAAGAAGCGGTAGATGCCCTGCTGGATAACGGCCGTCGCGGTCGTGCGATCACCGGTTCTAACAAGCGTCCTCTGAAATCTTTGGCTGATATGATCAAAGGTAAGCAGGGTCGTTTCCGTCAGAACTTGTTGGGTAAACGTGTTGACTACTCTGGTCGTTCTGTAATCACCGTAGGTCCATACCTGCGTCTGCATCAGTGCGGTCTGCCTAAGAAAATGGCACTGGAGCTGTTCAAACCGTTCATCTACGGCAAGCTGGAACTGCGTGGTCTTGCTACCACCATTAAAGCTGCGAAGAAAATGGTTGAGCGCGAAGAAGCTGTCGTTTGGGATATCCTGGACGAAGTTATCCGCGAACACCCGGTACTGCTGAACCGTGCACCAACTCTGCACCGTTTGGGTATCCAGGCATTTGAGCCAGTACTGATCGAAGGTAAAGCTATCCAGCTGCACCCGCTGGTTTGTGCGGCATATAACGCCGACTTCGATGGTGACCAAATGGCAGTACACGTTCCACTGACGCTTGAAGCTCAGTTGGAAGCGCGTGCGCTGATGATGTCTACCAACAACATCCTGTCACCAGCGAACGGCGAGCCAATCATCGTTCCTTCTCAGGACGTTGTATTGGGTCTGTACTACATGACCCGTGACTGTGTTAACGCCAAAGGCGAAGGCATGGTGCTGACTGGCCCTAAAGAAGCTGAGCGTATCTATCGCGCAGGTCTGGCCTCTCTGCATGCGCGTGTAAAAGTGCGTATCACCGAGTACGAAAAAGACGAAAACGAAGAGTTCGTTGCGAAAACCAGCATTATCGACACCACCGTTGGTCGTGCGATTCTGTGGATGATCGTACCGAAAGGTCTGCCTTACTCCATCATCAACCAGGCGTTGGGTAAGAAAGCAATCTCCAAAATGCTGAACACTTGTTACCGCATTTTGGGTCTGAAGCCGACCGTAATCTTTGCTGACCAAACCATGTACACCGGCTTTGCCTATGCGGCACGTTCAGGTGTTTCTGTTGGTATCGATGACATGGTCATCCCAGCGAAGAAAACTGAAATCATCTCTGAAGCGGAAGCTGAAGTTGCTGAAATTCAGGAACAGTTCCAGTCCGGTCTGGTAACAGCGGGCGAGCGTTATAACAAAGTTATCGATATCTGGGCTGCGGCGAACGATCGTGTATCCAAAGCGATGATGGACAACCTGCAAACCGAATCCGTTATTAACCGTGACGGCGTCGAAGAGCAGCAAGTTTCCTTCAACAGCATTTACATGATGGCTGACTCCGGTGCTCGTGGTTCTGCGGCACAGATTCGTCAGTTGGCAGGTATGCGTGGTCTGATGGCTAAGCCAGATGGCTCCATCATCGAAACGCCAATCACCGCGAACTTCCGTGAAGGTCTGAACGTACTCCAGTACTTCATCTCCACGCACGGTGCTCGTAAAGGTCTGGCGGATACCGCACTGAAAACTGCGAACTCCGGTTATCTGACGCGTCGTCTGGTTGACGTTGCACAGGATCTGGTTGTTACCGAAGACGATTGTGGCACCCTGGAAGGTATCACGATGACTCCGGTTATCGAAGGCGGCGACGTTAAAGAACCACTGCGCGATCGCGTATTGGGTCGTGTAACGGCTGAAGACGTCCTGAAACCAGGTACTGCTGATATCCTGATTACACGTAACACTCTGCTTCATGAGCAAATGTGTGACCTGTTAGAAGCTAACTCTGTTGATAGCGTGAAAGTACGTTCTGTTGTGGGTTGTGAAACCGACTTCGGCGTATGTGCGCACTGCTATGGTCGTGACCTTGCGCGTGGCCACATCATCAACAAAGGTGAAGCAATCGGGGTTATCGCGGCACAGTCCATCGGTGAACCTGGTACTCAGCTGACGATGCGTACGTTCCACATCGGTGGTGCGGCATCTCGTTCTGCTGCTGAATCAAGCATTCAGGTTAAGAACAAAGGTAGCCTCAAACTCAGCAACGCTAAGTCGGTTGTGAACTCTGCCGGGAAACTGGTCATCACTTCTCGTAACACCGAGCTGAAACTGATTGACGAATTCGGTCGTACTAAAGAGAGCTATAAAGTTCCTTATGGTGCGGTAATGGGTAAAGGTGATGGCGAGCAGATTGCAGCGGGCGAGACCGTAGCAAACTGGGATCCGCACACCATGCCAGTCGTTTCCGAAGTAAGTGGTTTCATCCGCTTTACTGACATGATCGACGGCCAGTCCATTACTCGTCAGACCGACGAACTGACAGGTCTTTCATCTTTGGTTGTTCTGGATTCTGCAGAACGTACCACCGGTGGTAAAGATCTGCGTCCAGCGCTGAAAATTGTTGATGCCCAGGGCAATGACGTACTGATTCCAGGTACCGATATGTCTGCGCAGTACTTCCTGCCAGGTAAAGCAATTGTTCAGTTGGAAGATGGTACTCAGATTCACTCTGGTGACGCCCTGGCGCGTATTCCTCAGGAATCCAGTGGTACCAAGGACATCACCGGTGGTCTGCCACGCGTTGCGGATCTGTTCGAAGCACGTCGTCCGAAAGAGCCTGCGATCCTTGCTGAAATCAGCGGTATCATCTCGTTCGGTAAAGAAACCAAAGGCAAACGCCGTCTGGTTATCTCTCCACTCGACGGCAGCGATGCTTACGAAGAGATGATTCCGAAATGGCGCCAGTTGAACGTGTTCGAAGGTGAACGTGTTGAACGTGGTGACGTTGTTTCCGATGGTCCAGAATCTCCGCATGACATCCTGCGTCTGCGTGGCGTGTATGCTGTGACTCGTTACATCACCAACGAAGTGCAGGACGTTTACCGTCTGCAAGGCGTTAAGATTAACGATAAACACATCGAAGTCATCGTGCGTCAGATGTTGCGTAAAGCAACTATCGTTAGCGCTGGTGGTTCTGACTTCCTGGAAGGTGAGCAGGCTGAATACTCTCGCGTCAAGATCGCTAACCGCGAACTGGAAGCGAACGGCAAGATCAACGTGACCTTTGCGCGTGATCTGCTGGGTATCACCAAAGCCTCTCTGGCAACCGAGTCCTTCATCTCCGCGGCATCGTTCCAGGAGACAACTCGTGTGCTTACCGAAGCAGCTGTTGCGGGTAAACGTGACGAACTGCGCGGCCTGAAAGAGAACGTTATCGTGGGTCGTCTGATCCCAGCTGGTACCGGTTATGCGTACCACCAGGATCGTATGCGCCGTCGTGCAGCGGGCGAAGCGCCAGTTGTACCTCAGGTGACTGCAGCAGATGCAACTGCCAGCCTGGCAGAATTGTTGAATGCAGGTAATCTGGGCGGAAGCGATAACGATTAATCGTTAGAGACGCCAAAAACAAAAACCGCTCGAAAGAGCGGTTTTTTTATGCCTGAAATAAATCAAAAATCAGTTAGCTAAAGGCAGGCGACGATACAGTTCAATCATGTCTTCGGCTAAATCCTGAATCACCATCGCATTCATCAGGTGATCCTGCGAATGAACAGTAATCAAGTTAACTGGCAGTTTGCCAGTACCTTCGTCTAAGCCGATAAGCTGGGTCTGGATTTTGTGAGCATGTTTCACAAACTCACGGGATTCTTCCATCGCTTGTTGAGCTGCTGCAAAATCACCTTTGCGTGCCATTTGCAGAGCTGTCAGTGCCTGGCTACGTGCGCTACCGGCATTGACCAACAATTCCATGATAATCGTTTCTAAATCTTCCACGTCTTATGACTCCATCATTTTCATGGCTTTATCCAGCACGACATCGCCTTTCATCATGCCGTAATCCATCATATCGATGACAGCCACGGTTTTACCCATGGGTTCTGCAATCGCCTGTAGCTTGGCGTGTTCATATTTAACTTGTGGGCCTAACAGCACAATATCGGCGGTGTCGATATTGTCTTTGAATTCGGCAACCGGCACTGCCTTGATAGAGACTTCAATACCTTTCTTCTGAGCGGCGTCCTTCATGCGTTGGACCAAAATGCTAGTCGACATACCCGCTGCACAACACAAAACGATATTCTTCATAGATCTGCTCTCAGTGTCCGTTGGATATACAGATAATTATCCGTGACGCCTCGATACAACAACCGCTTTGCGATGATTGTGTGTGAGGTATCACAAAAGAAACTCGTATGAGCTGAAACCGGTTACATATCGCGTTTCCCTGGTAGCTTGCGATTGTGGCGCTGCTCACAAAACCAGCTTAATCCTGGTAAACCTCATTGTGCTCCATTGACAGAAAACCCTGAACTACATAGTCTTCAATTTAGTGGTATATACCACTTACATCAAAACCAGCACAGTGAGCCACAACATGCAAAATTTCACTGCTTTTATGGAAAGGAAAATATTGCCTCTGGCAATGAAGATTGAAGGGAATGATTATCTCTCGGCCATTAAAGATGGCTTCATTCGGATTATGCCATTTTTAATTATTGGTTCTTTCTTTTTGCTGATAGCGAATTTACCTATTCCCGGTTATAGCGAATTTATTATTCGAATTTTCGGAGAGCATTTTATTGGGCAACTGAATTATATTCTTGATGCCACTTATTCTGTGATGGCATTGCTGGTGGTAGTCAGTACCAGTATCAGCCTCGCAAAGCGCTGGCAGTTAAATGAAATATCCTGTGTGTTAATTTCACTGGTGGCTTTTTTAATTGTTACGCCGTTCAGAATGCCACAAGAAAATGGCGACGCAATCACGGATGTCATTCCGACCTTTGCGCTTGGTGCGCAGGGGCTTTTCCTGTCTTTAATTGTCACGCTGGTGGCGGTTCGGCTCTACAGGTTGTTCAACCATCCACGGCTGATGATTTCAATGCCGGACAGCGTTCCGCCAGCGGTTGCCAATAGCTTCAGCTCGCTCATTCCGTCATTTTTGATTGTTGTTATCTTCTGGCTGCTTCGTCTGGTCTTTGAAATCACACCGTTTGGTACGGCCCAGGAGATGATTTTCAAAGTGCTGCAAGCACCGATGATGCATCTTGGTAACACGCTACCATCGCAGATGGTTGCAGAGTTCTTTGTCAGCTTCTTCTGGTTTTTCGGGCTGCATGGCGACTCTATCGTTACTGCCATCATGGGGCCAATCTGGCGTTCATTAACGCTTGAAAACATGCAGGCAATGAAACAAGGATTACCACCGGTCAACATCATTACTCAACAGTTTCGTGATGTGTTTTTGATTTGTGGCGGGACTGGATTTACCCTGGCGATGCTGTTGGTGATGTTGTTCCGCGCGAAGAGCAAACGCATGCGTGAAATCGCCAAACTTGCCTCTCCAGCCGCCATTTTTAATATTAATGAGCCCATTATATTTGGCGTTCCCATTGCTCTAAATCCACTGTTGTTTATCCCATTTATTATCGTTCCGATTGTGCTTTGCGTCATAACCTATAGCGCTATGGCTTTTGGCTGGCTGCCATTGACATCGGGTCTGGAAATTCCCTGGACTACACCTATTTTCATCAGCGGTTTTTTAATCTGCGGCTGGAAAGGTATGTTGTTCCAGGCCATTAACCTCGCGGTCGCGATGACAATTTATTATCCGTTCGTTATGACGCTGGATAAGCAGTATCTGCGAGAAGAAAACGAGCTGGAAGAAAATATCGTTAATCAGGATGAAATAGCCCTGGAATATAAAGAAGGATTACGTAATGAATAATAAATTAAAGATAGTGACCATCGGTGGCGGCAGTTCATATACGCCGGAGATTATCGAAGGTTTTATCCAACGCTATGCAGAAATGCCGATTAAAGAAATCTGGCTCGTGGACGTAGAAGCCGGACGCGAAAAGCTCGAGATTGTTGGTAACCTGGCAAAACGCATGGTTGAGGCTGCTGGCATCGACTGCCAGGTACATCTCACCCTCGACAGGCGAGAAGCGCTGAAAGATGCTGATTTTGTCACCACCCAACTACGTGTGGGGCAACTTGATGCGCGTATTAAAGACGAACGTATTCCATTGTCACATGGGCTAATTGGGCAGGAGACAAACGGTGCGGGCGGGCTGGCCAAAGCTTTGCGCACCATTCCGGTCATTCTGGATATCTGCCGCGACATGGAAGAGCTTTGTCCGGACGCGTGGCTGATTAACTTCACCAATCCGAGTGGCATCGTCACTGAAGCGGTTATCAAGCACAGCAAAATTAAATGCGTTGGGCTATGTAATTTATCCCAGTCAATGCAACGCATGGTGGCAGAAATTCTCGGTGTAGATAAATCTCGCTTCTTGCTGCAACTCGTTGGCTTAAACCATTTCCTGTATGGCACCCATGTCTACATGGATGGCAAAGATGTCATGCCAGAGGTGCTGAAAAACCTTAAATATGACACTGAACACAAACCGAAAAATATCCCGGACATTCCGTGGCTTCAGGAGCAAATCCAGCATCTTGGCGTGATCCCATGCCCATATCACCAGTATTACTACGCCACCAGTGATGTGCTGGAAAAGCAGCTTCAGGAATTCGAAGAACATGGAACGCGTGGCGAAGTGGTGCAAGCGGTTGAGCATGAGTTATTTGAGCTGTACAGAAATCCACAGCTGCATGAAAAACCAAAACTGCTTGAGCAGCGCGGTGGGGCTTATTACTCCGAAGCAGCCTGCGAGCTAATCAGTGCAATTTACAACGATAAAAATCTCCTGATGACAGTTAACGTGCGCAACAACGGGGCAATTCGTTCACTGCCGGATAACGTCGCCATTGAAACGACCTGCGTTATTGGGCGCTACGGTGCGATTCCGCTGAACAACGATCCGTTGCCTGCCACTGTTTCAGGTTTAGTTTCTCTGATGAAAGCCTGGGAAGAAATGGCGGTCGAAGCCGCTGTCACCGGTGACTACGGTGCAGCTTTGCAAGCGTTAACCCTGAACCCGTTGGTTCCTTCGGGAAAAGTAGCAAAAGTGGTGCTTGATGAATTACTCGAAGCGCACCGCGAATATCTGCCGCAATTCTTTAAGGAATGAGATTTTTACGGCTGCGCATTCTGAAGAGGTCGCCACGGTTGTAACTCCACGAGTAGTTAAACACCGTGCCGTCCTCAAGCCAGGTGCTCTCTTTGATGTGCAACATGGGGGAGTTAACGGGGATGTCTAGCAGGGCCGCCATTACATCGTCAAACAAGCTGGCTCCTACCATTGAGTCTGTGCCGCCGATTTTTTGCTGGCACTTCTCTTCGATGAAGGCGTAAAGCGAGTGGTTTTGCAGAACGTCGTCGTCAATGGCATCGACAATCGCTAACGGAATGTAGCTGTCCTCAACTAGCACCGGCGTGCCATCAAACAGGCGAACGCGGCGGATAGCATGTACAGGCTCGTTTTCAGGCACGCCAAACTGGTTTGCAAGGTATTCACCGGCTGGTTGCTGGACATGGTAAATCAGCCGGCTGGTGATGGTGACTTTGCCACTGAGTTCTTTCGTGACGCCTAGCGCACTGCTTTCGCCGTCTGGGTTGAGCAAATAAACCGGTGGCGCAAAAGCGCGATTTACGTAGGTACCTTTGCCGACCACTTTTTTAACCAGGCCTTCTTGTTCCATATGGGCAATGGCTTTTTGCACCGTAGCACGCGTGACCTGGTAGGTTTCCGCCAGTTCGCGTTCAGAAGGGATCAGGGAGCCAACCGGGTACTTTTGGTTCTGAATATCGCTTTTCAGCGTATCGCGAATAAGGATGTACACCGGTTTCATGGTTCCCCCGATAGGGTTGTTAACGAATAAAAGTGCGAGTGTCGGCATGCTAAAGCAATTTTCCGGCGCGGCGCAAGTTCCATAAGAGGTGGAAAATAAACATGTTAAATCATAATGAAGCGTACTGGCAGCAAAAGGGAGCCAGTTTAACCGTTGAAGCCATCGTGGCTCAGCCACGTCTGTGGGAAGAAGGGCTGGCACAAATCAAAGCGCGTCAGTCGGATGTTGAAGCATTTTGGGCTAAATGCGATCCCGGTATGCGTATCCTCATTACTGGCGCGGGTTCATCTTTGTTGGCTGCACAGGCGAGCGTGAATTGGTTGCGTAGTGTGGTACCAAATCAAATTGATGTGGTGCCGGCAACCGATCTGGTACTCATGCCTGAAAGCTTACAAGAAAATACCGTGTTGGTTTCTGTGAGTAGTTCAGGTAACACACCAGAAACCGTTAAGGTTGTGGAGCGTGCTCTCGCAACGTATCCGAAAATGCGCCACCTCGCGGTGACAAATAATGCCAGTAGCCGCCTGGCTCAGCTTGCGCAGCAGCATCCCGAAGGGCTTTTTGTCCCGGTACCAGAGGGCACCTCTAACGGTAGCTTTGCCGCCACTTCCGAATTCACGGTTCCCCTGTGGTATTTGATGTTGCTGGTGGCTCCTGCGGGCTGGCCTGAAGCAGAAAAAGTCCTGCCGATTTTACAACGTGGTTTGAACCATTTCCTGGGCACCTATGCCGCGGATATCGAACAGTGGGCGGCAGAGTCTCGCAACAATGTCGTGGTGGTGGGTTCCCTGTCGCTAAAAGCCGTTGCCTGTGAAACCAGTCTCAAACTGCTGGAAATGGGTAACGGCCAGGTGATGACAGCCTGGCATTCAATGCTGGAATTCCGCCATGGGCCGAAGCTTATTATCAACCGCGATGCCACCGTCATCGGTTATCTTGCCGCGCGTGCCGACATCCACCGCTATGACAGTGACATGATGGCGGAGCTGACACGTGAGCGAAGCGCCACCGCGCAAATTATTGCCATCGGTCATGATGCTCTCCCTGCTAGCGCTAAACCGGGGGATCGTTATTTTCATTTTGCCTCTCCGGAACTGGCGGATTACCACGAATCGTGGGCTACGTTAATTTATGTGGTGTTCGCACAACTGGCTGGGCTTTACCGTGCTATTGAGCTGGGCGTCACGCCTGATACGCCTTCCCGTGATGGTAAAGTCGCGAAGGTCGCGAAAGTCACCGTCTACTAATGGGAAGGTGGGGCGGCAATGAGAAGGGATGAGTTGCCGCCCCAGCCGGGTTTGCATTCCGACAGGGGCGACAATATTTTACTGAAGCCATCAAGACAACGGTGAATGAACCACTCTTCGGCACGGCTCGGGAAGCATTTTGCTGGTCCTGCAAACTTGCAATGCTACTGCGAGGCTCTTCCCAAAAAACTATCCCAATCCTTCCAGACAGGTTGTAAACCGGAATGTGTTAAGGCGGCTGCAACTTCTGCAGGTGTGCGTCCGTCGTGTGGCGCAAACTGTTCAAGCTCGGGATGATTATCGGCGTAGCCTCCGGGCTGGGTTTTGGAGAATGCACTGACGTTATTAATCGCAAGCGGGATCATATGGTCGCGGAACCAGGGCGATTCACGGGTAGAAAGCGAAAGCTCCACGTCTGGCGAAAGCAGACGAAACGCGCAAATCACCTGCACCAGCTGGCTTTCTGTCATCACCGATGCCGGTTCTACGCCACCTGCGCAAGGGCGTAATCGTGGAAATGAAATCGAATAGCGGCTTTGCCAGTAGTTTTGCTGAAGCCATAGTAAATGCTCTGCCACCATAAAACAGTCGGTACGCCAGCTATCCGATAAACCAATTAACGCACCGAGGCCAATTTTATCGATCCCCACACGACCAAGCCTGTCCGGTGTTTCCAGCCGCCAAAAGAAGTCCTGTTTGTTACCGCGCAAATGATGTTGCGCATAGACTGCCTGATGATAGGTTTCCTGATAAACCATGACGCCATCCAGGCCGAGGGTTTTCAGTTCGCCATACTCATGTTCATCCAGCGGCTGAACCTCCATTTGCAGCGAGCTGAACTGGCGACGAATCGTGGGCAGGTGCTGGCGGAAATAATCCATTCCCACTTTGCTCTGGTGTTCACCGGTCACCAACAGCAAATGCTCAAAGCCTAATTTGCGAATCGCCGCGCATTCCCGTTCAATCTCGTGCTCGTCCAGTGTTTTACGTTTGAGTTTGTTGCTCATCGAAAAACCGCAGTACGTGCAGTCGTTAGCGCACAGGTTCGAGAGATAAAGCGGCACGTAAAAACTCACCGTGTTACCAAACCGCTGGCGAGTTAAATGCTGTGCCTGCTGTGCGAGCGGTTCCAGATATTGGCTGGCTGCGGGCGAAAGCAGTGCCATGAGATCGTCGCGAGTGATTTTGCTGCTGCTCAATGTCCGTTCTACATCGGCAGCTGTTTTGCTGTTGATGCTAAGCCGGATGTCGTCCCAGTCCAGTTCACGCCAGCGGTCAGTGAAAGTTCGGGCCATCACGCATCCTCCTGGCCGAATTGCAGAAATTGCGTTAGTGGGCTGGAAGCCTGCGCATGCTGGTGGCGAGAGCCCAGTCCAGACTGCGCCGCGATTGCACCAGCTTCCACGGCCAAACGAAAAGCGTGTGCCATCTGAACTGGGTCGCGTGCCACAGCAATGGCGGTGTTAACCAGCACTGCGCAAGCCCCCATTTCTAACGCTTCCGCGGCGTGGCTTGGCGCACCAATTCCCGCATCAACTATCACCGGCACCCGGGCCTGCTCGATGATAATCTCCAACAGCGCTCGGGTTTGTAAGCCCTGATTTGACCCAATGGGAGCGCCTAACGGCATTACCGCCGCGCATCCTGCCTCTTCAAGCCGTTTGCGCAAAACCGGATCGGCACCGCAATAAGGCAGTACCACAAACCCCAGTTTGACGAGCTTCTCAGCCGCTTTCAGCGTTTCGATCGGGTCGGGTAACAAATAGCGAGCATCCGGATGGATTTCCAGTTTTAGCCAGTTTGTGCCGAGCGCTTCACGTGCCAATTGGGCAGCAAAAATCGCTTCTTCAGCTGTTTTTGCACCGGAAGTGTTAGGCAGCAATTGCACGCCAGATTCGAGTAATGGCGCGAGGATCGCATCGTTATGGTTACGCAAATCGACACGTTTCATCGCCATCGTGACTAACTGTGAGCCAGAAGCGCGAATCGCTTCAACCATCATCTGTGGTGAGGAGAATTTCCCCGTGCCAGTAAACAAGCGTGATGAGAAGGTTTTATCAGCAATCTTTAGCATGTTAGCCCCCGGCTATAGCCTGAAAAAGCAGGATCTGGTCGCCATCATTCAACAAATAAGTTTCCCATTGCTCACGCGGAATGATGGTCTGGTTGATCGCCAGCGCGACGCCTGGCTGCAAGAAACGCAATTGTTCCAGCAGCTTTGCCAATGTCAGGTTTTCCACGCATTGTATCGGCTCGTCGTTAAACTGAATGTGCATCTTGCCCTCCGCATACCGGGCAGCCCGCCGCTTTCTGCATAGCGAGGGTGCGCCAGCTATGTTGACGGCCGTCGAACAGGCGCAAAGAACCGCTGGCCGGGAGCATTCCGCTCAGTAGTTTTATCGCTTCCAGTGCCTGCAATGTTCCCATTACACCCACCACCGGGCCGATGATTCCTGCGGTGCGGCAGTTACGTTCCGGCTCGTGTTCATCCGGCCACACGCAGCGATAACAGCCGTTTTCCCACGGCGGTGTCAGCACCATCAGTTGCCCGCCAAAACCGACTGCGCTGGCGGAAATCAGCGGCTTGTTATGCGTAACGCACGCCGCGTTAATAGCATGACGCGTTGCCAGGTTGTCGCTGCAATCCAGTACTAAATCGGCGTTTTTTACCGTCTGCCTGAGTAATTGCCCCGCCAGCCGTTCACTAATAACCTGAAGTTCGATATCAGGATTAAGTTGCTGTAGATGGCGTTGGGCGACCAGTGATTTTGGTTGGTCTAGATCGTTTGAAGTGAACAAAATCTGGCGCTGAAGATTGCTGATATGCACAAGGTCATCGTCAGCCAGAATCAGCGTACCAACGCCCGCGGCAGCCAGATACAGCGCGGCTGGCGAACCTAGTCCGCCAAGCCCGACGATTAACACTTTGCTGGCGAGCAGTTTTTGCTGCCCTTCAATGGCGATGTCTTCCAGCAGCATCTGGCGGCTGTAACGCATGAAATCGGCATCATTCATCGCCGGCTCCCACAAGCTCCAGTAGCTGTGCGGTTGCCGCTCGCCAGTCTGGAGCCAGAGTAATTGCGCTCACCACCGCGACACTGCCCACGCCCGTGGCAAGCACCGCCGGAACGCGTTCAATACTTATCCCACCGATGGCGACAGTCGGGTAATCGCCCAACGTTTTGATATGCGCTGCGAGTTGCGAAAGCCCTTGCGGGGCCGACGGCATCTGCTTGGTGTTGGTAGGGAAAACATGCCCCAGCGCAATGTAAGAGGGGCGCGCCGACAGGGCGCGATCCATTTCCATATTGTCGTGCGTCGAAACCCCGAGGCGCAGGCCCGCATCGCGAATGGCATCCAGATTGGCAACGTCCATATCTTCCTGGCCCAGATGTACGCCGTAAGCGCGATGCTTGATTGCCAGTTGCCAGTAATCGTTGATGAACAGACGCGCTTCGTAGCTATGGGCGAGTTTGATTGCCGCAACAATATCGGCTTCAACCTCATCGTCACGCTTATCTTTGATACGCAACTGAATAGTGCGCACGCCTGCTTCTAGCAAACGGGCAATCCATTCAACGCTATCTACTACCGGATACAAGCCCAGCCGTCGTGGGACAGGGGGGAATGCGGATTGATTTATCACACTTCCTCCTGACGCAGATAAATTTCGCCACCTTTCGCACGGAAAGATTGCGACATGTCTTCCATACCAACTTCAATGGCTTGTTTGGCGGCGAAATCGCGGACTTCCTGGGAGATTTTCATTGAGCAGAACTTTGGCCCGCACATCGAACAGAAGTGCGCAACTTTGCCGGATTCCTGCGGCAACGTTTCATCGTGATAAGCGCGCGCGGTGAACGGGTCTAACGCGAGATTAAACTGGTCTTCCCAACGGAATTCGAAGCGCGCTTTTGACATGGCGTTGTCGCGGATTTGTGCGCCAGGGTGGCCTTTTGCCAGGTCTGCGGCATGTGCCGCAATCTTGTAAGTAATCAGCCCTTGTTTCACATCTTCTTTGTTTGGCAGGCCGAGATGCTCTTTTGGCGTGACATAACACAGCATCGCGCAACCAAACCAGCCGATCATCGCAGCACCAATGCCCGAAGTGAAATGGTCGTAACCTGGTGCGATATCTGTGGTTAACGGCCCGAGGGTATAGAAAGGTGCTTCGTGGCAATGCTCCAGTTCTTCGGTCATGTTGCGGCGGATCATCTGCATCGGCACATGTCCTGGGCCTTCAATCATCACCTGTACGTCATATTCCCAGGCGATTTTGGTTAACTCGCCCAGCGTGTGGAGTTCAGAGAATTGAGCTTCATCGTTGGCATCCTGAATAGAGCCAGGACGCAGGCCATCGCCTAAAGAGAGTGAAACGTCGTAAGCGGCACAGATTTCGCAGATTTCGCGGAAGTGTTCATACAGGAAGTTTTCCTGGTGATGCGACAGGCACCATTTCGCCATTATTGAGCCGCCGCGCGAGACAATGCCAGTGAGGCGTTTCGCGGTCATTGGCACGTAGCGCAGCAGCACACCAGCGTGAATCGTGAAGTAGTCCACACCTTGCTCGGCTTGTTCCAGCAGTGTGTCGCGGAACATTTCCCAGGTCAGGTCTTCGGCGATGCCGTTGACTTTTTCCAGCGCCTGATAGATAGGCACGGTGCCGATTGGCACTGGGCTGTTACGTAAAATCCACTCACGGGTTTCGTGGATATAGCGGCCAGTGGAGAGGTCCATTACCGTGTCTGCGCCCCAACGCGTTGACCACACCAGTTTTTCAACTTCTTCTTCAATGGACGATGTGACCGCCGAGTTACCGATATTAGCGTTCACTTTAACGAGGAAATTACGCCCGATAATCATCGGTTCGGATTCAGGGTGGTTAATGTTGGCTGGGATAATGGCGCGGCCAGCCGCGACTTCTTCGCGCACAAATTCAGGCGTGATATTTTCCGGCAGCCGGGCACCAAAGCCCTGGCCTGGATGCTGGTGGCGTAACACTTCATCCCGAATGCGTTCCCGGCCCATATTTTCACGGATCGCGATGAACTCCATTTCCGGCGTCACGATTCCCTGGCGTGCATAGTGCAGTTGCGTGACGGTTTTCCCGGCTTTAGCGCGCTGAGGCGTGAGTTGTGTTTCAAAACGCAATTCGTCCAGACCGTCATCAGCAAGGCGCTCTTTGGTGTAGACAGAGCTGCGGTCGGTCAGGATTTCGCAATCATTACGTTCGGCAATCCAGTTTTCCCGTAGTGGCGACAACCCGCGCAGCACATCAATGCTGATAGCCGGGTCGCCGTAGGCGCCAGACGTGTCATACACTGGAATGGCATCGTTAGGGATGAATTGCGGCTTTTCTTTGCTGCCACCCGTGGTGGTTGGGCTTAGTTGGATTTCACGCATTGGCACGCGAATATCATCACGCGAACCGGTGAGGTAAATACGCTGAGAGTTAGGGAAAGCGGTGCCTTCCAGGGTATTGATAAAATGTTGGGCAGCAGCGCGCTGTTCGCGGCGGTTTGATTTTTTTTCAGTAATAGACATAGCTCATTCCAGTGGTTATCAGGAAGTGGCTTGTCAGAACAACGGAGGAGTAATGAATGTGGACCGCCCGAACACGGGGAAACCCAAAAGCAGAATTACTCTTGTTCCCTTCGCAGGTATTAGCCTGATCAGGTTCCGCGGATCCCGAATTAACGGTCTCAGCCGGTGCTTGACGCACTCGGCACTCCGACAAGAAGAAACCCGTATTACTACGGGTCGCTATGTAAACTACTCGTTAACAACGCAGAACTCAAGCAGGGCGTGCCAGCCCGCCGCTCTCATTAGCACTGTTATCTAAATCGTGGTTGGATGCTAACAGAATGAGCTTATCTTCCAGCGAAAAACGTGATTCCAGCGCTTCACCGATGCCGGACAACGCTTTCTGGAACTCAATGTAGTTATCATCATCGATCGCGCTCTCGAGATGCGAATCGTAGAAATCCATGATGTGCTGGGTATTGGCTTCAATCTGAGAGTAGAGGTGAGTGGCGGCTAAATGTGGGTTACTGCCTTCCATTTCACTGATAATACGTTCATAAATATTGAAATGGCCGGATGAAAGATAATCCACCAGGTTGTGGCAAAAATTATCCAGAGCCTTTTCATCGAGCGCAGTATGGGATTCCTTGTTAGGCTTTATCCCAACCATATTGTAGTAAGCCACCAATAATTGTTTGCGGGCATGAAGCCATTGGTCGATTAACGCATTACTACCACCAACGCGCTCAGTCAGATTTTCTAACTGGTTAAGCATGATTGACTCCGTGAGTAAAATGTAGCGCAAACGTACCCAAAATAGTTATGACTATTTGTTTATACCAGCGAACTCGGGGATGTGCACCAGGTTATGGAACGTGTAATTCAAAAGTTAGATCAAGGCTGGTTTATCGTCAGTCATGAGCAAAAATTGTGGTTACCAAAAGGTGAACTACCTCACGGAGCAGCGCAAGAATTCCAGCTTGATGGTGCGATGGGGATGCCCATCGGTGAGTGGGAAAATGAGCCGGTATGGCTGGTGCGGCAAAATCGCCGTGCGGATATGGGCTCTGTTCGTCAGGTCATTGACCAGGATGTGGGGTTGTTCCAGCTCGCCGGGCGTGGTGTGCAACTGGCGGAGTTCTATCGCTCGCACAAATTCTGCGGTTATTGCGGCCATGAGATGCACGTCAGCAAAACCGAATGGGCGATGCTGTGCAGCCATTGCCGCGAACGCTACTACCCGCAAATCTCACCGTGCATCATTGTGGCTATTCGCCGCGATGACCATATCCTGCTTGCCCAACACACGCGCCATCGCAACGGGATTTACACCGTGCTGGCTGGGTTCGTTGAAGTCGGGGAAACCCTTGAACAAGCGGTGGCACGGGAAGTCATGGAAGAAAGCAGTATCCGCGTGAAGAATTTACGCTATGTGACGTCGCAGCCGTGGCCGTTCCCGCAATCGCTGATGACCGCATTCATGGCGGAATATCACAGCGGTGAGATTGAAATCGACCCGAAAGAGTTACTTGATGCAGGTTGGTATCGCTACGATCAATTGCCATTATTGCCTCCGCCAGGCACGGTCGCGCGCCGTTTGATTGAAGATACTGTCGCCCTGTGTCGCGCGGAATATGAGTGATAAACTGGCGGCATACAGCCAAAGGAAATTAAACATGACTGAACTGAAGAACGATCGTTACCTACGGGCGCTGCAACGCCAGCCTGTAGATACCACGCCAGTATGGATGATGAGGCAGGCGGGTCGTTACTTGCCAGAATATAAAGCGACGCGTGCCCAGGCCGGCGATTTTATGTCACTGTGCAAAAACGCTGAGTTGGCTTGCGAAGTGACTCTGCAACCGCTGCGTCGCTACAAGCTTGATGCAGCGATCCTCTTCTCTGACATCCTCACCGTGCCTGATGCGATGGGGCTTGGTCTCTATTTTGAAGCGGGTGAAGGCCCACGTTTTCGCGCACCGATTACCAGCCGCGCCGATGTTGAAAAACTGCCCATTCCTGATCCAGAAGATGAACTGGGTTATGTGATGAATGCAGTGCGTACCATTCGCCGTGAGCTAAAAGGCGAAGTACCGTTGATTGGTTTTACCGGCAGCCCGTGGACGTTGGCGACTTATATGGTTGAAGGCGGTAGCAGCAAAGCCTTTACCGTTATCAAAAAGATGATGTATGCCGACCCGCAAGCGCTGCATCTTCTGCTCGACAAGCTGGCGCAAAGCGTCACGCTGTATCTGAATGCGCAAATCAAAGCGGGTGCGCAGTCGGTGATGATTTTCGATACCTGGGGCGGCGTGTTGACCGGGCGTGATTATCAGCAGTTCTCGCTGTATTACATGCACAAGATCATTGATGGCCTGCTGCGTGAAAACGAAGGTCGTCGTGTGCCGGTGACGATGTTTACCAAAGGCGGCGGCCAGTGGCTGGAAGCAATGGCTGAAACCGGCTGCGATGCGCTGGGGTTAGACTGGACGACCGACATTGCCGACGCTCGCCGTCGTGTGGGCCATAAAGTGGCGTTGCAGGGTAATATGGACCCGTCCATGCTGTATGCGCAACCGGCTCGCATCGAAGAAGAAGTGGCGACTATTCTGGCTGGGTTCGGTAAAGGCGAAGGGCATGTCTTTAACCTGGGCCACGGTATTCACCAGGATGTTCCACCAGAACACGCGGGTGCATTTGTCGAAGCGGTGCACCGTTTGTCGAAGCCGTATCACCAGTAAGGATCGGGGATGGATCTTGCAAGCTTGCGCGCACAACAGATCGAACTCGCTTCACAGGTCTGCCGCGAGGATCGCTTTGATCAAGATCCTCCCCGGTTAATCGCCGGGGCTGACGTTGGTTTTGAGCAGGGCGGTGATGTGACACGAGCCGCAATCGTACTGTTGAAATATCCTTCCCTCGAGCTGGTTGAATATCAGGTGGCGCGTGTCGCCACCACCATGCCTTATATCCCCGGATTCCTTTCGTTTCGCGAATATCCCGCACTGCTTGCCGCGTGGGAAATGCTATCGCAAAAACCTGACCTGCTGTTTGTCGATGGCCACGGCATTTCGCACCCACGGCGTTTGGGCGTTGCTGCCCATTTTGGCCTACTGGTGGATGTGCCGACGATTGGCGTTGCCAAGAAACGCTTGTGTGGGAAGTTTGACGCGCTCTCTGAAGAACCTGGCGCTTGCCAGTTGCTGACCGACAAAGGTGAAACGCTTGCCTGGGTGCTGCGCAGTAAAAAGCGCTGCAACCCGCTGTTTGTCTCAACAGGCCATCGTGTCAGCCTTGATACCGCGTTGTTATGGGTTAATCGTTGCCTGGCAGGTTACCGTTTACCCGAGCCGACTCGCTGGGCGGATGCCGTAGCTTCGGGGCGTCCGGCTTTCACTCGGTGGCAAGCAATTCAAGGGTGATTAAGGTAAACTCCCACTAATATTCCGTCTTTGAGACATCGTTATGTTACAAAACCCAATCCATCTGCGCCTTGAGAAACTGGAAAGCTGGCAGCATGTCACTTTCATGGCTTCTTTATGCGAACGTATGTACCCGAATTACGCCATGTTCTGCCAGCAGACCGAATTTGGTGATCCTCAACTGTATCGCCGCATTCTCGATTTGATTTGGGAAACATTGACGGTCAAAGATGCGAAAGTTAACTTTGATAGCCAACTCGAGAAATTCGAAGAAGGTATTCCAGTTGCTGATGACTACGATATTTACGGTGTCTATCCGGCAATCGATGCTTGCGTTGCGCTGAGTGAATTACTTCATTCACGTCTTTCAGGGGAAACGCTGGAACACGCAATTGAAGTCAGCAAGGCATCAATTACCACTGTTGCTATGTTAGAAATGACCCAGGCTGGTCGCGAAATGACCGACGAAGAACTGAAAGAAAACCCTGCTGTTGAAGAGGAATGGGACATTCAGTGGGAGATTTTCCGCCTGTTGGCTGACTGCGAAGAACGTGATATTGAGTTGATCAAAGGGCTTCGCTCGGACCTGCGCGAGGCGGGTAGCAGCAATATTGGTATAATTTTTCAGCAGTAAGACAGCAAAACGTGACTTACAGTCCGAATTGTCACCCCTGAAGGCTTCCAATTAGCCCCCCGTCTGGTCTACATTTGTGGGGCGAAAAATAGTGGCTATCGGTGCGTGTATGCAGGAGAGTGCTTTTTTGGCATTTCCGTCGCACTCGATGCTTAGCAAGCGATAAACACATTGTAAGGATAACTTATGAACAAGACTCAACTGATTGATGTAATTGCTGACAAGGCTGACCTGTCTAAAGTACAGGCTAAAGCTGCTCTGGAATCCACTCTGGCTGCAATTACTGAGTCTCTGAAAGAAGGTGATGCTGTACAACTGGTTGGTTTCGGTACCTTCAAGGTAAACCACCGTGCTGAGCGCACTGGCCGCAACCCGCAAACCGGTAATGAAATCAAAATCGCCGCAGCTAACGTGCCGGCATTTGTTTCAGGCAAAGCACTGAAAGACGCTGTTAAGTAAGTTAACAAGTGTCAGTGAACAGTTTTAGCAGGGGGGCGTTTACGCCCCTTTTGTTTGTCTGGCGTCCTTTGGCCGTTCTGACAGGCACATTGCTGTTAATGGCATGCAGCAGCAAACCTCCTCTCCCGCCATTTACCGCGAGCGGCTATATTGCCGATCAAGGTGTTGTGCGCATTTGGCGTAAAGACAACAGTGATGATGACACTATCCGCATGCTTACGGCGTTTAGCCCGAGGCAGAAGGGTGCAACCACCACCAGTGATTACCGTTGGCAGGGTGAGCAACTCATTTCGATTGAAATGACGATTTTGAGTCAGCCGTCAGAGCACGTAAAAGTGCGTTTTGACGATCACGGCGAACTGAGCTTTATGCAGCGCGAAGTAGACGGTCAAAAGCAGCAGCTCTCTAACGACCAAATCGCCTTGTATCAATATCAGGCGAGCCAGATGAAAGCCACAAGTGAAGCATTGCGTACTGGGCGTGTTGTTTTGCGACAAGGGCGCTGGCACAGCAATGGTACAGTGACGACCTGTGAAGGCGAGACAATCGAACCCAATCTCGATAGCGCGGCGCTAAGCCATATTGCGAATCGACAACGTCACTCATCGATGGATGTCAGCATTGCGTGGCTGGAAGCACCAGAAGGTTCACAACTATTACTGGTGGCGAATCAGGACTTCTGTAGCTGGCAACCGAAGCCTGCGAAATTCTAGATAAAAAAACCGCCACGCGGGCGGTCTTTCAGGAGCACTTCGAGTCTTATTTCGCGTTTTCACGCTCAATGGCACGATAACCAATGTCTGAGCGGCTAAAACTGCCATCCCAGTGGATATCCTTCATTAACTCATAAGCTCGCTGTTGCGCTTGTGCGACGGTATCGCCTAATGCGGTCACGCACAGAACGCGCCCACCATTAGTCACCACCATATCGTCTTCACGCAATTTGGTTCCGGCGTGGAATACTTTGCCGTCTGCGACTTCTTCAAGTGGCAGACCGTGAATCACATCACCGTGACGGTAATCGGCAGGGTAGCCGCCAGCCGCCATCACTACACCCAGAGATGGGCGCTCGTCCCACTTCGATGTTGTCACGTCCAGCTTGCCATCACATGCGGCGAGGCACAGCTCAACCAGGTCTGATTGTAGGCGCAGCATAATAGGCTGGGTTTCAGGGTCGCCAAAGCGGCAGTTAAACTCGATAACCTTTGGGTTACCTTGCTTGTCGATCATCAGCCCGGCATACAGGAAACCGGTATAGGTATTCCCTTCAGCTGCCATGCCGCGCACGGTCGGCCAGATAACCAGATCCATAGCACGCTGGTGGACTTCATCAGTCACGACCGGAGCCGGGGAGTACGCACCCATACCGCCAGTATTCGGGCCGCTATCGCCATCGCCAACACGCTTATGATCCTGGCTGGTGGCCATTGGTAACACGTTTTCGCCGTCTACCATGACAATGAAGCTGGCTTCTTCGCCATCAAGGAACTCTTCCACCACGATACGGTGGCCGGCATCACCAAATGCGTTACCCGCCAGCATATCGTTAACGGCGGCTTCTGCTTCTTCCAGCGTCATAGCGACAATCACGCCTTTACCTGCGGCCAGGCCATCGGCCTTAATCACAATCGGTGCACCTTTTTCACGGACGTAGGCCAGAGCAGGCTCCACTTCGGTGAAGTTCTGGTATTCAGCAGTTGGGATTTTATGGCGAGCCAGGAAATCCTTGGTAAAGGCTTTAGAGCCTTCTAACTGCGCGGCACCTTGGGTTGGGCCAAAGATTTTCAGACCAGCGGCACGGAAGGCATCAACCACGCCAATCACCAGTGGTGCTTCCGGGCCAACAATCGTCAGGTCGATTTTTTCATTTTGCGCAAAACTCAACAGAGCAGGAATGTCCGTCGGGTTAATCGCCACGTTCTGCAAAGCAGGTTCCAGAGCTGTACCGGCATTGCCTGGTGCAACGAATACCGTGCGTACCAATGGCGACTGTGACGCTTTCCAGGCCAGCGCATGTTCGCGCCCACCATTACCTATCACTAATACTTTCATTTATAGATGCTCCAGGATTAATGGCGGAAGTGGCGCATGTCTGTGAAGATCATCGCGATCCCATGTTCGTCAGCGGCGGCAATCACTTCGTCATCGCGGATCGAGCCGCCAGGCTGGATAACACAGCTCACGCCAACTGCCGCTGCGGCATCAATACCGTCACGGAATGGGAAGAAGGCATCAGACGCCATTGCTGAACCTTTCACTTCCAGGCCTTCATCGCTCGCTTTGATACCGGCGATTTTGGCGGAGTAAACACGGCTCATCTGGCCCGCACCTATACCGATAGTCATATTCTCGCGGGCATAGACAATCGCGTTGGACTTCACGAACTTCGCCACCTTCCAGCAGAACAACGCATCACGTAGTTCTTGCTCTGTCGGCTGGCGCTTGCTGACAACACGCAGGTCTGCGGCCGTCACCATACCCAGATCGCGATCCTGTACTAACACACCGCCGTTAACGCGTTTGAAATCCAGGCCAGGAACACGCTGCTGCCACTGGCCGCAAGTCAGAACGCGAACGTTTTGTTTAGCGGAAGTAATCTTCAGCGCTTCAACGCTTGCTGACGGGGCAATAATCACTTCGACAAACTGGCGAGAGATAATCGCCTGCGCGGTTTCGGCATCCAGTTCACGGTTGAACGCGATGATGCCGCCGAATGCAGACGTTGGGTCGGTTTTGTAAGCGCGGTCGTATGCATCGAATAAGGAATCGCTGACAGCCACGCCGCAAGGGTTGGCGTGCTTCACGATTACGCAGGCAGGCTCGCTGAACTCTTTCACACATTCCAGTGCTGCATCGGTATCAGCAATGTTGTTATAAGAGAGCGCTTTGCCCTGAACTTGTGTCGCGGTGGCAACCGACGCTTCTTTAATTTCTTCTTCTATATAGAAGGCGGCTTGCTGGTGGCTGTTTTCACCGTAGCGCATATCCTGCTTCTTAATGAAGTTCAGGTTCATCGTGCGAGGGAAGCGACCGGAAGGATCTTTGCTTTCGCCATGATAGGCAGGAACCATGCTACCGAAGTAGTTGGCGATCATGCTGTCGTAAGCGGCGGTGTGCTCGAAAGCCTTAATCGCCAAATCGAAACGAGTCTCGAGCGTCAGGGATCCTTCGTTAGCATCCAGCTCGCTAATGATCGCTTCGTAGTCACTGCTCTTTACTACGATTGCGACATCTTTATGGTTCTTCGCCGCCGAGCGCACCATGGTTGGGCCGCCGATATCAATATTCTCTACCGCATCTTCCAGAGAGCAACCTTCGCGGGCAACAGTCTGGGCGAATGGATAGAGGTTGACGACAACCATATCAATCGGGGAGATAGCGTGTTGTTCCATGATGGCATCATCCTGGCCGCGACGACCCAGAATGCCGCCGTGGACTTTTGGATGCAGGGTTTTGACACGTCCATCCATCATCTCCGGGAAACCGGTGTAGTCAGAGACTTCGGTTACCGGCAGGCCAGCTTTAGCCAGCAGATGAGCGGTTCCGCCAGTGGACAGCAGCTCCACGCCACGTTGGGAGAGCGCCTGGGCGAATTCGACGATACCGGCTTTGTCAGAAACACTGAGCAGAGCGCGGCGTACAGGACGACGTTGTTGCATGGTTTGATCCCTTAGCTTTGGTTCGCATATAGAAGAGCGTTAGCTGAATTTTAGTTATTTTCCCTAAAACTCAGCTAACGCCCCAAAACGGGGTGTCCTTTTAATGCGGGGGCATTGTAGCGAAAACGTTTGCGTCACGCTCGCAAAATTTGGGACTTCATCACAATTGTGGATAACTTTGTGCACAACTGCGTATAAGGCGGGGTTTTGCTGTGGAATGCAGCAGTCAGTAAAATTACTGCATATTTAGGCTTGCAGCCTCAGCAGAACTCCCTATAATGCGCCTCCATCGACACGGAACATGTGAACAA
>NZ_JAHWLU010000045.1:0-32621 GCF_022134725.1 Buttiauxella sp. S19-1 | reverse complement strand
ATCATGGACGCCTTGTTCGAACAAGGTATACGGGTGGATTCCGGCTTGACCCCATTAAACAGTTTTGAAAACCGCGTCTACCAGTTTCAGGACGAGGATCGTAAACGTTATGTGGTTAAGTTTTATCGCCCCTATCGTTGGTCACCTGAGCAAATAGAAGAAGAGCATCAGTTTGCGCTTGAGTTACAATCTGATGAGGTTCCGGTTGCGGCCCCCTTGCATCTCAATGGCAACACCTTACTACGCCATAATGGCTTTATGTATGCTGTGTTCCCGAGTTTGGGGGGAAGGCAGTACGAAACGGATAACCTTGATCAGATGGAATGGGTTGGCCGTTATCTTGGCCGTATCCATCAAACAGGGCGTCGTAAGCCATTTTCTGCGCGCCCTGATATGGGCTTAAATGAATACTTATTTGAGCCGCGTGAAATATTTGAGCG
This sequence comes from Buttiauxella sp. S19-1, assembly GCF_022134725.1. Lineage (NCBI taxonomy): Bacteria > Pseudomonadati > Pseudomonadota > Gammaproteobacteria > Enterobacterales > Enterobacteriaceae > Buttiauxella > Buttiauxella sp. S19-1. Next base: position 32,181 of record NZ_JAHWLU010000045.1, on the reverse strand, counting down.
GACGCATTTGATTCCATCAGCCCTGAAGAAGAGTTTTCTCAACGCCACCGATGCGTTAATAGCAGAAATTCAACTTCATTGGCATACCGATTTTCAGCCATTACGACTACATGGTGATTGCCATCCAGGGAATATTCTCTGGCGCGATGGTCCTTTGTTTGTCGATCTGGATGATGCCCGAAATGGCCCGGCAGTTCAGGATATCTGGATGCTTCTCAATGGTGACAAAGCCGAACAGAGAATGCAGCTAGAAATGATTGTCGAGGCATATGAAGAGTTTGCCTCATTTGATTCAGACGAAATTGCACTCATAGAACCTTTACGAGCAATGCGTATGGTTTATTATCTCGCGTGGATAATTCGGCGCTGGGATGACCCTGCTTTCCCCAGAAATTTTCCCTGGATTACAGACGAAGATTACTGGCGGGGACAAACTGCGACTTTTAAAGAGCAGGTACGGGTTCTACGTGAACCACCACTAACATTAACGCCAATGTATTAATCAGTATTTATTCAGGAGAGATTCAATGATGAAAAAGATTTGGCTGGCGCTGGCGGGGATGATCCTGGCATTCAGCGTCTCTGCTGCACAGTTTAAAGATGGAAATGAGTTTATCACTTTAGAAAAACCTGTCGCCGGTGAGCCGCAAGTTTTAGAGTTTTTCTCCTTCTATTGCCCACACTGCTATCAGTTTGAAGAAGTTCTTCATGTCTCTGATAATGTGAAGAAAAAGCTGCCAGAAGGCACTAAGATGACAAAGTACCATGTTGAGTTCCTGGGCCCATTGGGCAAGGATTTAACTCAGGCATGGGCTGTTGCACTGGCATTGGGCGTGGAAGACAAAATTACCGCTCCAATGTTTGAAGCTGTGCAGAAAACACAGACTATCCAAAATGTTGCTGATATCCGCCAGGTATTCATCACTGCTGGCGTTAAACCAGAAGAGTACGATGCTGCCTGGAACAGTTTTGTTGTGAAATCATTGGTTGCTCAGCAAGAGAAAGCTGCGGCAGATCTGCAACTGCAAGGCGTTCCCGCTATGTTTGTAAACGGAAAGTATCAGTTGAATCCACAAGGCATGGACACCAGCAATATGGACATGTTTATTCAGCAATATGCTGAAGTCGCCAAGTTCCTGGTTGAAAAGAAATAACAAAGAAAGCCGGTCATTGACCGGCTTTCTTCTATTGTTTGATGTTTGTCAGTAGTTGATCTTTCTCATGCCACAACGCATTCAACCATTGCTGGAAGCGACGTTTAAAAGCTTTGTCATTCACATAATCGCCATGCAGATCCTCTGCAATTGGCACCAGCGACACCCTCACCACAATTCGCGTCATCTTCCCGCTTAACATGTCATAAAATGGGCTTTGTGCATTTTCAGGATAACAAATCGTCACATTCAGCAGCTTATCGAACTGTTTCCCCAACACGTTGAGAGCCATTGCAATTCCAGCTGCTTTAGGTGGAAGCAGGTTTTGAAAAGCCGAGCGAGTCTGTAAACGCTTCTCTTTAGTGAATCTCGACCCTTCGACAAAATTCACTATTGTCGTTGGGTGAGAGCGAAATTTTTCGCAAGAGCGGCGAGTGGTTTCCACATCTTTGCCGCGTTGCTCTGGGTGACGCAATAAATACCCTCGCGAGTAACGTTTCATGAAAGGCATATCCAAAGCCCAACAAGCCAAACCCATAAATGGCACCCAGGCGAGCTGTTGCTTTAAAAAGTACTTATTCATTGGGATATGTTTGCGAAACAGGACGCACAAAATGACGATGTCCGCCCAGCTTCGGTGATTACAAATTAGTAGGTACCAGTTTTTTTGGCTGAGATCGTCGAGCCCTTCAACGTCCCACTTTAGATGTGGATTTAGCCTGAGCAAAAAAGCCAATCCTTCACACCAGCAGTACATCATGAAATCAGCAAATACCGAGATTGAGCGCCAGATGATGGGAACGGGTAAGAGTAGCTTGATGATGCCAGCAATAATAATAGGTACTGAGCAGGCTACAGTGACCACGATAGTAAGAGCGACACTCAGAATCAAAGTTATCGCGGCGAATAATCTCGACATAAATAAGTTTTTCAGTTGGTTAGAGAGTGTCTGGTGCTGGAAGAAGAATAATAGGGCTGAATTTTATCAGAAGTTTATCAGCATGGATGACACTAAAACTGCTCAATAAAAAACATACATACCATAGGCTTTGAATAATTTCGGTCTATTACATAATTTATTTTTATATCCACATTTATCGATTACGCACAAAATGTCTTCTCAGTGAATGCCTTAAATGTAGTGCATTGAAAAATAATGACATTTAACCGAAAGATAATTTCTTTCGAACTTAACAATCAATTGCTTAAAAAACTATGCACAAACTTATCCACAATGTTGATCTTGAGGCAGATCTCGAAGATCAACAAAACTTTTCACCTTATCTTCCTCAAAAGTTCATGTTTTCAGCCAGGCTATGGCATCCTTTAGCTATAAACTAAAACCAGTCACGGAACGGAACATTATGGTTCAGATCGCGCAAAATCCACTTATCCTCGTTGATGGCTCCTCTTATCTCTATCGTGCCTATCACGCCTTCCCACCGCTGACTAATAGCAAGGGTGAACCGACCGGGGCAATGTACGGCGTGCTGAACATGCTGCGTAGTTTGCTGTTGCAGTACCAGCCGACTCATGCCGCAGTAGTGTTTGATGCCAAAGGTAAAACCTTCCGTGACGAGTTGTTTGAACACTATAAATCTCATCGTCCGCCTATGCCTGACGATCTGCGAGCACAAATCGAACCTCTGCATGCAATGGTAAAAGCCATGGGATTACCACTACTGGCGGTTTCTGGCGTGGAAGCTGACGACGTTATTGGTACGCTTGCACTTGAGGCGGAACGTGTGGGCCGTCCGGTACTTATCAGTACTGGCGATAAAGATATGGCGCAACTGGTTACACCGAGTGTGACGCTTATCAACACCATGACTAACACCATCCTTGGCCCAGATGAAGTTCGCACTAAATATGGTGTGCCTCCTGAACTGATTATCGATTTCCTGGCCTTAATGGGCGACTCGTCGGATAACATTCCTGGTGTTCCGGGCGTTGGCGAGAAAACAGCACAGGCACTACTCCAGGGTTTAGGTGGTCTGGATACGCTGTACGCTAATCCAGAGAAAATCGCAGAACTGACGTTCCGTGGTGCGAAAACTATGGCGGCGAAGCTTGAGCAAAGCAAAGACCTGGCTTACCTCTCCTATAAACTGGCCACCATCAAAACAGATGTGGAACTTGAGCTGGGCTGCGAGCAATTAGAAGTGCAGCAACCGGCGGATGAAGAGCTTCTGGATCTGTTCAAACAATACGAATTCAAACGCTGGATTACCGACGTTGAAGCAGGCAAGTGGATGCAGGTTAAGGGCGCGAAACCGGCTGCACAATCGCCAAAAACCGTCGAGATTGAAGCTGACGTTGAGCCGGAAGAGCCAGCTAATGTGCTTTCTTATGACAACTACGTCACTATTCTTGACGAAACCGTGCTGGAAGAGTGGATTACCCGTCTGAAAAAAGCGCCAGTCGTCGCCTTTGATACCGAAACCGATAGCCTGGATAACATCAGTGCGAACCTGGTTGGTCTGTCATTTGCCACTGAACCGGGTGTTGCGTGCTACATCCCTGTCGCACATGACTATTTAGACGCTCCGGTACAAATTCCTCGTGAGCGTGCGCTCGAACTTCTGAAGCCATTACTTGAAGATGAAAGCGTGCTTAAAGTTGGCCAGAACCTGAAGTATGACCGTGGCATCATGCAGAACTACGATATCGAACTTCGTGGAATTGCGTTCGATACCATGCTTGAATCCTACATTCTTGATAGCGTTGCAGGCCGCCACGATATGGACAGCCTGTCCGCTCGTTGGCTGAAACACACCACCATCACCTTCGAAGAGATTGCTGGCAAGGGCAAAAAGCAACTGACCTTTAACCAAATAGATCTGGAGCAGGCCGGGCGTTATGCCGCAGAAGATGCAGACGTGACTTTACAGCTGCATTTGAAAATGTGGCCGAAGCTTGAAAAGCGTGAAGGGCCATTAAGCATCTTTAAAAATATCGAAATGCCACTGGTGCCCGTGTTGTCACGTATTGAACGCAACGGTGTGAAGATCGACCCGGCTGTGCTGCATACCCATTCTGAGCAACTGACAAAACGCCTCGCAGAGCTGGAAATCACAGCTCACGAAATTGCAGGCGAAGCATTTAATCTCTCTTCACCGAAGCAGCTGCAAACCATTCTTTTTGAAAAACAGGGTATTAAACCACTCAAGAAAACCCCTGGCGGCGCCCCGTCAACTTCTGAAGAAGTGCTGGAAGAACTGGCTCTGGATTACCCGCTGCCTAAAGTTATCCTTGAACACCGTGGCCTGGCGAAGCTGAAATCGACTTATACCGATAAGCTGCCGTTAATGATTAACCCGAAAACGGGCCGCGTACATACTTCCTATCATCAGGCTGTGGCTGCGACCGGGCGTTTGTCTTCGACCGAACCGAATCTGCAAAACATTCCGGTACGAAATGAAGAAGGGCGTCGCATTCGCCAGGCCTTTATTGCACCAAAAGATTATCTGATCGTTTCTGCCGACTACTCGCAAATCGAACTGCGCATCATGGCGCATTTGTCTCGTGATAAGGGCTTACTGACTGCATTTGCCGAAGGCAAAGATATTCACCGTGCGACAGCCGCTGAAGTATTTGGTATTCCGTTGGATAGTGTTTCTGGTGAGCAACGCCGCAGCGCTAAAGCGATTAACTTCGGTCTGATTTACGGCATGAGCGCATTTGGTTTGTCACGCCAGCTCAATATCCCGCGTAAAGAGTCGCAGAAATACATGGATCTCTACTTTGAACGCTATCCTGGTGTGCTGGAATACATGGAACGCACCCGCAAGCAGGCGAAAGAGCAGGGTTATGTCGAAACTCTGGATGGACGCCGCCTGTATTTACCGGACATCAATTCTAGTAATGCGGCTCGTCGTGCTGGTGCTGAACGTGCGGCTATCAATGCCCCGATGCAGGGAACGGCGGCTGATATCATCAAACGCGCGATGATTGCTGTCGATGCCTGGCTTGAAACAGAGAAGCCACGCGTAAAAATGATCATGCAGGTACACGATGAACTGGTCTTTGAAGTTCATCAGGATGATTTGGAAGCTGTATCGAAGAAAGTCCACGAACTGATGGAAGGCAGCATGAAACTGGATGTGCCGCTATTGGTGGAAGTTGGCAGTGGCGCAAATTGGGATGAAGCGCACTAATTTGCAGCTGGTTATGTAACTAAAGAACATAAGTCATAGCTTTTTGTGATGGTGCTTCAAGATTGAAGTGTAAAGGGTGAAAAAAAACTACAAAAAGTACTTTTTCATCCTAATAAAAAGGAGTAGAGTTATTCGCGTAGGGTACAGAGGTAAGATGTTCTATCTTTCAGACCTTTTACTTCACGTAATCGGATTTGGCTGAATATTTTAGCCGCCCCAGTCAGTAATGACTGGGGCGTTTTTTATTGGGCGCGAGTCAGGAAAGAAAGGAAAAGCACGGGCGAACCCATGCCTATTTTTATTCGCCAGTTGCTTCGTCGTCTTCTTCTTCTACGTCGTCTTCTTCAGTTGCTGGTGGAATATCGTTGTACCAGCCATCAAGCTTATGACGCAGTACATCGACACCAATTTTCTTCAGCGACGAAAACGCTTCTACCTGAATATCACCGTTAAAGTCCACAACCGCTTCACGCACCATATTTAACTGCGCTTTACGAGCGCCAGATGCCAGCTTGTCGGCCTTGGTTAACAGCAGCATGACTGGAATGTTGCTCGCAACGGCCCAGTGAATCATTTGCTGATCAAGGTCTTTAAGCGGATGACGGATATCCATCAGCACCACTAGGCCTTTCAGGCTATTACGCTTTTGCAGGTATTCACCAAGCGCGCGCTGCCATTTCAGTTTTACTTCTTCCGGTACTTCGGCGTAGCCATAGCCCGGTAAATCCACCACACGTAAGCCTTCAGCCACTTCAAACAAGTTGATGAGCTGAGTACGGCCAGGTGTTTTACTGGTACGAGCCAGTGCTTTCTGATTAGTCAGCGTATTTAATGCGCTGGATTTCCCTGCGTTAGAGCGGCCTGCGAAAGCAACCTCAATACCAGTATCAGAAGGTAAATGGCGAATATCCGGTGCGCTAAGCACGAAGTGGGTCAGTTGATAATTCCAGTTTTTCAAAACGGTTGTCTCCCTCAGGATGAGCATTGTGGGGGATTATACCTGAACGTGGCGAAAACGCCGTGTTTCTCAGCAAGGCTTACAGGATTACAGAGATACGCCTGCAGTTTGTAAGACATTGACCATTCATACTGGCAGACAACGCAGCGTTGATAAATACAGACATTATTAAAATACTCTATAAAACAGCACATTAAGCCGATATTGATTGATTGTATCAATGCCTTAACACAAATACCTACCTTGTAGAACCAGGCGCTCAGAGTAAAGTAAGCGGCACAGGCAAAGGAGAGCCACAAAGGATAGCAACTCAGGATGAGGGTTCAGGATCGTCAGGATGGCGAAGAACCAGGGAAGTGCCAGGAGGCAACGTCTGGAGACGTTTAAAAGGGACAAGGATTTACACGGAAGTTGTTTGCAAAGGATAGACAGGGCGTCGAGTGCGAACAGGGATTGTGTGACCAGATAACGGTCCAGAGACAAGAAAAAGGCGACAGGTTAACCTGCCGCCTTTTTTCTTTGCTTGCTTTCTGCTAGATTCCGCCGCAATTCTATACTGAATAAAAATGGCTCAAGATAATTTATTATGAAGCAACAAAACTCAGCAGCACCTGGTTCCAAGCCTTCAAAAGCACGTCGTAAAACGCGTGAAGAGATCGATCGTGAAGCACGTGACCGTAAACGTGATAAAAAACACAGCGGGCATGCAGCGGGTAGCCGTGCAACTGGCGGTGTTCAAGCGAAAAGTGGAAGTGGCAGCAGTCAGGCTAAAGATCCGCGCATTGGCAGTAAAAAACCAATCGCCCTGGGTGTAACTGAAGTCCAGGTCAAAAAACCTAAACAGCACAAACCTAAAATCGAGAAACCTATGCTCACACCACAGGCTGAACTGGATTTGCTGGAAAATGATGAGCGCCTGGACGCGCTGCTGGAACGTCTTGAAGAAGGTGAAACGCTTAATGCAGAAGAGCAGGCGTGGGTTAACGCTAAGCTTGATCGTATTGATGCGCTAATGGCAGAACTCGGCATCGCCTATGAAGATGACGAAGATGAAGAAGAAAAAGAGAAGGGCGATGATTTGATGCGCCTGCTCAAAGGCACTGATTAACGGTCTTTCGCAATGGAATTACCTGTTCTTATCGTGGTTATTCCTCTGGTGTGTTATCTGCTGTGGTTATTCGTTAAACTACGGCGGTTGTCGCGATTGCAAAAATCGTTGCGCCGTCAACGAATGCGGCATCACCGGAGGAAGTAAGCATGTCTGAGCAGTTAATCGATTGGGATCTGGCCCTGATCCAGAAATATAATTATTCAGGGCCACGTTATACCTCTTATCCCACCGCGCTGGAGTTCTCAGAAGGCTTCGGTGAGGCGGCATTTCTTGAAGCGGTGGCTCGTTATCCTGAGCGCCCGCTTTCGCTGTACGTTCATATCCCGTTCTGCCATAAACTTTGCTACTTCTGCGGCTGCAATAAAATTGTGACCCGCCAGACGCATAAGGCTGATCAATACCTTGATGCGCTTGAACAAGAGATAGCCCATCGTGCACCGCTCTTTAAAGGCCGTCACGTCAGTCAGTTGCATTGGGGCGGTGGTACACCAACTTACCTCAGTAAAGCGCAGATAAGCCGTCTGATGGGGCTTCTACGGGGTCATTTCAATTTCGATGAAGATGCTGAGCTGTCCATTGAAATCGATCCGCGTGAAATCGAACTCGATGTGCTGGACCATTTGCGCCAGGAAGGGTTTACCCGCCTGAGCATGGGCGTGCAGGATTTCAACAAAGAAGTGCAGCGCCTGGTTAACCGTGAGCAAGACGAAGAGTTTATCTTCGCGCTGATTCAGCGAGCGCGAGAACTTGGCTTCACCTCGACCAATATTGACTTGATCTACGGCCTGCCAAAGCAGACGCCAGAAAGCTTTGCCTTCACGCTCAAGCGTGTTGCAGAACTTAGTCCTCACCGTTTAAGCGTTTTTAACTACGCGCACTTGCCGACGTTGTTTGCAGCACAGCGCAAAATTAAAGACGAAGACTTACCGAGCGCCCAGCAAAAACTCGACATTCTGCAAGAAACCATCGGTTCGCTGACCCATGCGGGATATCAGTTTATTGGCATGGACCACTTTGCGCGGCCAGATGACGAACTGGCGATTGCTCAACGCGAAGGGAAACTGCACCGTAACTTCCAGGGCTACACCACTCAGGGTGATACCGACCTGCTGGGAATGGGCGTTTCTGCCATCAGCATGATTGGCGACTGCTACGCGCAGAACCAGAAAGAGCTTAAAACCTATTATCAGCAGGTTGATCAGCAGGGCGATGCGCTGTGGCGCGGCCTGGCACTCACCCGCGATGACTGCATCCGTCGTGATGTTATCAAAGCATTGATTTGTAATTTCCAGCTTAAATTTGCCGAAATTGAACAGCTTTGGGATTTAGATTTTGCAGAGTACTTTGCCGAGGATCTGAAATTACTGGCACCATTGGCGAAAGATGGGCTGGTGGATGTTGATGGTAAACACATTCAGGTGACAGCTAAAGGTCGTCTGCTAATCCGTAATATCTGCATGTGCTTTGATACTTACTTGCGCCAGAAGGCACGCCTCCAGCAGTTCTCGCGCGTGATATAAAACTAAAGGCGGCTTGTACGCCGCCTTTTTGTTATTCCATCCCCAACTCTTTCAACTTACGCGTCAGGGTATTGCGCCCCCAGCCAAGTAAACGAGCCGCTTCCTGCTTGTGGCCTTGCGTATGCCGCAGTGCCGTCGTTAGCAGTGTGCGTTCCATTTCTGGCTGAGCTTCAGAGAGTAAATTCTGATGACCGGAACGTAATGCGCGATCTGCCCATTGCGCCAGTAAAGTTGCCCAACTGTCGGATTGAGAATGTGCCGGGCTATCGGGAATGGTTGTCTCGAACAACTCGGCAGGCAAGTCCTGAATCAATACTTCCTGGCCTGCCGCCATGACCGTTAACCAGCGACAGGTATTTTCCAGTTGGCGCACGTTTCCAGGCCAGGCCAAACGCGTTAATGCTGTTTCGGTTTCGGGATGAAGCTGCTTGGCTTCCACACCTAACTCTTTTGCAGCATCTTGCAAGAAATGACGAGTCAGACGCGGAATATCTTCGCGGCGTTCGCGCAGGGGTGGCAAATGCACGCGAATTACGTTCAGGCGATGGAATAAATCCTCACGGAATTTCCCTTCCTGCACGCGTAACTCAAGGTTCTGGTGCGTTGCGGCAATAATTCGCACATCAACTTTTACCGGCGCATAACCGCCAACACGATAAAACTGTCCGTCAGCCAACACGCGCAGCAAACGAGTTTGCACGTCCAGCGGCATATCGCCGATTTCATCGAGGAACAGTGTGCCGCCGTCAGCCTGCTCGAAACGGCCTTGCCGAATTTGATTAGCGCCGGTAAAAGCCCCTTTCTCATGGCCAAACAGCTCAGACTCAATCAAATCCTTTGGGATGGCAGCCATATTCAGCGCAATAAAAGGGGATTTCACCCGTGGGCTGTGGCGATGCAAGGCATGGGCGACTAACTCTTTACCCGTACCGGATTCACCGTTAATCAGCACACTTATTGATGACCGGGAGAGGCGGCCAATGATCCTGAACACATCCTGCATCGCAGGCGCTTCACCAATAATATCGGTGGTTGGCCCATTAACCTGCACATTGCGCGGTTGCTGCTGTTCCTGATAGTGGCTGATGGCGCGTTCAACCAGAGCCACCGCTTCATCAATATCAAAGGGTTTAGGCAGGTAATCAAAAGCACCCTGCTGATAGGCACTCACGGCCGCCTCAAGGTCTGAATGAGCGGTCATTATGATGACCGGCAACATCGGGTGGCGTTGTTTAATCTGCTTTAGCAGCGCCAGGCCATCCATGCCGGGCATGCGAATATCAGATAACAAAACGTCCGGGGTTTTGGTTGCAAGAGCATTCAGGACTTCAGTGCCACTTTCAAATGTGGTGCAGCTTAAACCAGCCCCTGTTAGTGCGCGTTCCAACACCCAACGGATGGAGCTATCGTCATCAACGATCCAAACTATCCCTCGTTGCATAAAGACCTCTACTTACGAATGGGCAGGTAAACCGAAAACTCGGTATGACCTGGCCAACTGTTAAATTCGATTTTTCCCGAATGCTGATCGATCAAGTTGCGTGCAATAGAAAGACCCAATCCTGTCCCTCCTTCACGGCCACTCACCATTGGGTAGAATAGTGTGTCCTGCAGATGGGCCGGAATACCCGGACCGTTGTCTTCAACATCAATTCGTGCAGCCAGTCGGTAACGAGTACCGTGCAGCGTAATTTGAAAGGCGGTACGCGTGCGTAACACAATCTCACCACCATCGCTGCCGAGCGCCTGAAGCGCGTTGCGCACAATATTCAATAAAATCTGTTCAATTTGGTCTGGGTCGTGCGCTAACTCAGGCAAACTTGGGTCGTAATCTCTTACCAGCGACACGTTGGCAGGTAATTCCATCGACACCAGTTTCATCACCCGTTCGGTGACTTTATGAATACTTTCAGTAACGTGCATGCCAGGTTGCTGCGGGCCTAACAGCCTGTCGACCAGATTACGTAAACGATCAGCCTGCTCAATAATCACCTTGGTGTATTCAGTGAGCGAAGGATCGGGTAAGGCTTTTGCCAGTAATTGCGCAGCACCACGTAACCCACCAAGTGGATTTTTAATCTCATGAGCCAGCCCACGTACTAAGTCACGAGCGGCAATTTGCTGTGCCTGCTGTAACTGTTCCTGACTTAAACGTCGTTGGTTATCCATCGGCGCCATTTCCATCAGGATGAAACCTTCTGGTAAACGTTGTGCTGTCAGGGAAAGAATGTGGGAGCGGCTATCGATAACCAGCGTGACTTCGTTATCGGTAAAACCCTGGCCGGAGGTCAGGCTTTCCTGCATCAAGCCAATATTTAGTGAAAAGTAACTCAACAGCTCTGGTAACGGTGTGCCGTACAGCTTGCGTGAACTTTGCGCCAAAAGTTGCTGTGCCGCCGGATTGGCGTAATGCACCGCCAGTTCGTCATCGACCAGTAAAATGCTATTGATTAAAGAATTCAGGATCTGCCCAGCATCGGGCAGCGTGCCGGTTGCCATACAGCAGTCTCCGATAATTTGCACTGTGATGGTGCATTATAGTTTCCTGGCAGCAAAAGATATTGTTGCAGCAGATTATTTGTGGAGAAAAAAGCCCATCCTGAGATGGGCTAAAAGTTTCCACGGCAACTAAAAATCTTCTGAGACTGATGACAAACCACTTCGTAGGTCGGATAAGCGCAGCCCTACAACACCTGTTTAGTGAATTTTGTCAGCAATCTGCTCAACGTCATTAAACGCTGTAATACAGTTCAAACTCGACTGGGTGCGGAGTCATACGCACGCGGTCGTTTTCTTCGATACGCAGCGCGATGTAAGCATCGATAGCTTCATCAGTGAACACGCCGCCCGCAGTCAGGAACTCGCGGTCTTCGTTCAGGCAGTTCAGTGCTTCTTCCAGAGAGCCTGCAACTTGTGGGATCTCTTTTGCTTCTTCTGGAGGCAAGTCGTACAGGTTTTTGTCCATTGCTTCGCCCGGATGGATTTTGTTCTTGATACCATCAAGACCAGCCATCAGCAGTGCTGCGAAGCACAGGTACGGGTTAGCCGCTGGGTCCGGGAAGCGCACTTCGATACGACGTGCTTTCGGAGACGCAACTACTGGGATACGGATTGAAGCGGAACGGTTAGCTGCAGAGTAAGCCAGCATAACTGGAGCTTCGTAACCCGGGACCAGACGCTTGTAGGAGTTGGTGGTTGGGTTAGCCAGGGCGTTGATGGCTTTAGCGTGTTTGATAACACCGCCGATGTAGTACAGCGCTTGCTCAGACAGGCCAGCATATTTGTCACCAGCGAACAGGTTTACACCGTTCTTAGCCAGGGACATATGGCAGTGCATACCAGAACCGTTATCGCCAAACATTGGTTTTGGCATAAAGGTCGCTGTTTTGCCGTAAGCATGAGCAACGTTGTGAACCACATATTTGTAGATCTGAATCTCATCTGCTTTTTTAGTCATGGTGTTGAAGCGGGTAGCCACTTCGTTCTGACCAGCAGTTGCTACTTCGTGGTGGTGAGCTTCAACAACCAGGCCCATTTGCTCCATAGTCAGACACATTGCAGAACGCAGGTCTTGTGCGGAGTCAACCGGAGGAACTGGGAAGTAACCGCCTTTAACAGCAGGACGGTGGCCTTTGTTGCCGCCTTCGTATTTGGTGCCGCTGTTCCATGCGCCTTCGATATCATCGATAGCCACGTGAGAACCGGAGATGGAGCTACCGAAACGAACGTCGTCGAACAAGAAGAACTCTGGTTCTGGCCCGAACAGTACGGTATCGGCGATGCCAGTAGAACGCAGGTAGTCTTCAGCACGCTTGGAAATGGAGCGTGGATCGCGGTCATAACCCTGCATGGTGCCAGGCTCAAGAATGTCGCAACGAATGATCAGCGTAGAATCAGCGAAGAATGGGTCAATAACAGCGGTAGATGCATCTGGCATCAGAACCATGTCGGATTCATTGATGCCTTTCCAGCCACCAATTGAAGAACCATCAAACATTTTGCCTTCTTCGAAGAAGTCAGCAGTAACCTGATGAGCAGGGATAGTGACGTGCTGTTCTTTACCTTTGGTGTCAGTGAAGCGCAAATCTACAAACTTCACTTCGTGTTCATTCAGCATCGTCAAAACGTGTTCAGCGGACATACTTAACTCTCCCGGATTGGTCATTGTCGTCGTGGTAACGAGGTGTTCAATACTTTCTTCGTTTGGCTATTCGCCCTAAAATGTTTAAAGCGAAATCTGTGCCAACTTTTAAATTACCCTAAAAAGGCGCTATCATGCGCACCATAGTGCAAAAGGGATGCACCATGATGGATAGTTTGCACCAATGTAGTGCTTCAGTCTGAGATTTGAGCACCATATTGGTGCAATTTTCGTTGTGGCTCCCTTTTTTGCTCCGTGAAAGCGATCACAAACCCTTACTTTCAACATTGTTTGTAAAAGTTCTTTGTGATCCTGTTATGTCCTTCGATTAATACGTGTACAATAACGCGCTATTTCTAATGCCTGAGGCAAAGTTGTGATCGAAAATCTGCGTAATATCGCCATCATCGCGCACGTTGACCATGGTAAAACTACCCTGGTTGATAAGCTGCTGCAGCAATCTGGTACTTTCAGTAACGACCGTGCTGAAGCCACTGAACGCGTGATGGACTCCAACGATTTGGAGAAAGAGCGTGGGATTACCATCCTCGCTAAAAACACCGCTATCAAATGGAATGACTACCGTATCAATATCGTTGATACCCCTGGGCACGCCGACTTCGGTGGTGAAGTTGAACGTGTAATGTCCATGGTAGACTCCGTTCTGCTGGTCGTTGATGCAATGGATGGCCCAATGCCGCAGACGCGCTTCGTAACCAAGAAGGCATTTGCTCATGGTTTGAAGCCAATTGTTGTTATCAACAAAGTTGACCGTCCTGGCGCGCGTCCTGACTGGGTTGTTGATCAGGTGTTCGACCTGTTCGTAAACCTTGACGCTACTGACGAGCAACTCGATTTCCCAATCATCTACGCATCAGCGTTGATGGGTATCGCAGGTAACGATCACGGTGATATGGCGGAAGACATGACCCCGCTGTACCAGGCGATTGTTGACCACGTTAAAGCACCAAGCGTTGACCTTGATGGTCCGTTCCAGATGCAAATCTCCCAGCTCGATTACAACAACTACGTTGGTGTTATCGGCATCGGTCGCATCAAACGCGGTAAAGTGAAGCCTAACCAGCAAATCACTATCATCGACAGCGAAGGTAAAACTCGTAACGGTAAAGTCGGTAAAGTACTGACCCACCTCGGCCTGGAGCGTATTGAATCCACCGAAGCGGAAGCCGGCGACATCATCGCGATTACCGGTCTGGGCGAGCTGAACATCTCCGACACCCTTTGCGACACGCAAAATGTTGAAGCGCTGCCAGCACTGTCTGTTGATGAACCAACTGTTACCATGTTCTTCAACGTCAACACCTCTCCGTTCTGTGGCAAAGAAGGTAAATTTGTTACCTCTCGTCAGATCCTTGACCGCCTGAACAAAGAGCTGGTGCACAACGTCGCACTGCGTGTTGAAGAAACCGAAGATGCGGATGCATTCCGTGTATCCGGTCGTGGTGAGCTGCACCTGTCTGTTCTTATCGAAAACATGCGTCGTGAAGGCTTCGAACTGGCTGTGTCCCGTCCGAAAGTAATCAACCGTATGATCGATGGTCGTATGCAAGAGCCGTTCGAGAACGTGACTCTGGATATCGAAGAACAGCACCAGGGTTCTGTGATGCAGGCGATGGGCGAGCGTAAGGGCGATGTCAAAGACATGATCCCTGACGGCAAAGGCCGTATCCGTCTGGATTACCTGATTCCAGCACGTGGCCTGATTGGCTTCCGTACTGAGTTCATGACCATGACTTCTGGTACGGGTCTGCTGTACTCCACATTCAGCCATTACGACGACGTGAAACCAGGCGAAATCGGCCAGCGTCAGAACGGCGTGCTGATCTCTAACGGCCAGGGTAAAGCGGTTGCGTTTGCTCTGTTCGGTCTGCAAGATCGCGGCAAGTTGTTCCTGGGCCACGGTGCAGAAGTTTACGAAGGCCAGATCATCGGTATTCACAGTCGTTCTAACGACCTGACTGTAAACTGCCTGACCGGTAAGAAACTGACCAACATGCGTGCTTCTGGTACTGACGAAGCAACCACTCTGGTCCCAGCACTGAAGATGTCTCTGGAGCAAGCTCTGGAATTCATCGATGACGACGAACTGGTAGAAGTGACTCCAACTTCTGTCCGTATTCGTAAACGTCACCTGACTGAAAACGACCGCAAACGCGCGGGTCGTGGCGGCAAAGAAGCGTAAGTTTCTTTCCTGCAAAGCATTGAAGCCCTGCCTGTTTAGGCGGGGCTTTTTTTTGCACTGTTGCTCGCAGAACCTGCATCATTGCAAACCCGCCGATAGTCAAAGCCTCCCTTTACCGCTACAGTTATTTGTCCATACGCAAAGGAGAGGCTTATGCTGTATATCTTTGATTTAGGCAACGTCATTGTTGATATCGACTTCAACCGCGTGATGGGGGTATGGAGCGATTACAGCCGTATACCGCTAGCGAATTTGCAAAAAAGCTTTGTGATGGGGGAGGCTTTCAAACGCCACGAGCGTGGGCAAATTAGTGATGAAGAGTTTGCTGAAGCGGTCTGTGAAGAAATGGGCATGGCACTGAGCTTCGATCAATTTTCCGCCGGTTGGCAGGCTATCTTTGTCGGGTTACGCACAGAAGTTATCACCGTGATGAACAAACTTCGCGAAGATGGACATCGCGTCGTGGTGCTTTCAAATACCAACCGCTTACACACTTATTTCTGGCCGGGTGAATATCCGCAAATTGCCGAGGCGGCAGATAAAATCTATCTGTCCCAGGAAATGGGTATGCGAAAACCCGAGGTAGAGATTTATCAAAAATTACTCGAAACAGAAGGTTTTTGCGCGGATCAGGCGGTCTTTTTTGACGACAACGCCGATAATATTAAAGGAGCTCAACAGTTGGGTATCACCAGCATTTTGGTGACCGGAAAAGACACGGTGCCTGGCTATTTCGCAAAAGGCCTATGATAAAAAACGTTCATCGTAAAACGAGCCAACACCTCAGGCCGTGTATCGCCTGGGGAAAGTTGCTCTGGCACCGCATCGACCAGGACAATATGACTACGCTTGCAGGGAACCTTGCCTACGTGTCATTGCTCTCGCTGGTGCCCTTGGTTGCGGTGGTGTTTGCGTTATTTGCGGCATTCCCTATGTTTGCCGACATCAGTGTCCAGTTGCGTCACTTCGTCTTCTCAAACTTTATGCCCGCTACCGGCGATATTATTCAGCGCTATATCGAACAGTTTGTCGCTAACTCCAACAAAATGACGGTGGTGGGAGCCTGCGGGCTTATCGTCACCGCACTATTACTGATGTACGCCGTGGATAGTGCGCTGAACACCATCTGGCGCAGCACGCGTACGCGCCCAAAAATCTATTCGTTTGCGGTTTACTGGATGATTTTAACGCTGGGGCCACTGTTGGCCGGGGCGAGTCTGGCGATCAGCTCTTATTTGCTGTCTCTGCGTTGGGTTACGGGCTTTAACAGTGTGATTGATGATATGTTGCGCATCTTCCCGCTGCTGCTGTCCTGGCTGTCGTTCTGGTTGC
The DNA here is from genome assembly GCF_022134725.1 of Buttiauxella sp. S19-1. NCBI lineage: Bacteria > Pseudomonadati > Pseudomonadota > Gammaproteobacteria > Enterobacterales > Enterobacteriaceae > Buttiauxella > Buttiauxella sp. S19-1. Next base: position 15,605 of record NZ_JAHWLU010000045.1, on the reverse strand, counting down.
TCTACAGCATCGTCCCAACCACGCGGGTCCCTGTGCGTGACGCACTAATCGGCTCGCTGGTCGCCGCAGTTTTATTCGAGCTGGGGAAAAAAGGCTTTGCCCTCTACATCACCATGTTTCCCTCTTACCAGTTGATTTACGGTGTGTTAGCCGTGATCCCCATTTTATTTGTCTGGGTCTATTGGACCTGGTGTATCGTGTTGCTCGGCGCCGAAATTACTGTCACTCTCGGCGATTACCGAAAACTTCGCATTGAATCACAGCGGGAAGAATTGGAAGAACCATGATTGCATTAATTCAGCGCGTCACCCACGCTCGCGTCACTGTGGCGGGTGAAGTGACGGGTGAAATTGGCCCAGGACTTTTAGTGTTATTGGGTGTCGAAAAAGAAGATAACGAACAGAAAGCGAATCGCCTTTGCGAGCGGGTTTTGGGTTACCGTATTTTTGGCGATGAAAACGACAAAATGAACCTGAATGTTCAGCAAGCCGGTGGCAGTGTGCTGGTGGTTTCGCAGTTTACCCTCGGAGCCGATACCGAACGTGGCATGCGTCCGAGCTTCTCGGGTGGTGCAGCACCACAGCTTGCAGAAGAGTTATATGAATACTTTGTTGAACGCTGTCGACAACAGGGCATCGTGGCTGAAACGGGGCGCTTCGCCGCCGACATGCAGGTGAGCCTGACCAATGATGGCCCGGTGACGTTTTGGTTACAGGTCTGAATTCACAGCACTTGTAGGTCGGATAAGCGCAAGCGCCATCCGACAAAACCCGGTCCCGCGTAACAAGAGAGAGTACATGTATGTATCACCTTCGCGTACCGCAAACCGAAGAAGAGCTTGAGCTCTATTACCAGTTTCGTTGGGAGATGTTGCGCAAGCCGCTGCATCAACCCAAAGGCTCCGAGCGCGACGCCTGGGATGCCATGGCTCATCACCAAATGGTGGTGGACGAAGAAGGAAGTATTGTTGCCATTGGCCGCTTGTATATCAATGCCGATAACGAAGCGGCTATTCGCTTTATGGCGGTTCATCCGTCTGTGCAAGATAAAGGGCTGGGAACGCTGGTGGCGATGACGCTTGAGTCTGTCGCGCGTCAGGAAGGGGTTAAACGTGTGGTGTGTAGCGCGCGTGAAGATGCCGTCGAATTTTTTGCCAAACTGGGGTTTGAGAATCAAGGTGAAATTACTACGCCTTCGACCACCCCGATTCGCCACTACTTGATGATTAAACCGGTTGCCTCACTGGATGACATTCTTCATCGCGCTGACTGGTGTGGGCAGCTACAACAAGCCTGGTATCAGCACATTCCATTGAGTGAAAAAATGGGCGTGCGCATCCTGCAATACACCGGGCAGAAATTCATTACCACTATGCCGGAAGCAGGCAATCAAAACCCGCACCAGACCTTATTTGCAGGCAGCTTGTTTTCTCTCGCCACGCTGACGGGTTGGGGGCTGATTTGGCTAATGTTGCGCGAGCGGCATCTTGGCGGCACGATTATTCTCGCCGATGCGCATATCCGATATAGCAGCCCGATCACCGGAAGGCCGGGTGCTATTGCCGATTTGGGGTCGCTAAGCGGTGATCTTGACCGCCTGGCGCGAGGCCGCAAAGCTCGCGTTGCATTGCAAGTTGAGCTGTACGGCGATGATACTCCAGGCGCGGTATTTGAAGGAGTGTATCTGGTACTACCCGCTAAACCTTTTGGCCCACTTGAAGAAGGTGGGAACGAAGAAGAATAAGAACCCGGCGCTTATGCGCCGGGAACATCGCCATTCTGCATAGTTTGCTGTACTTGTTTGCCGTCGGAACTGGTGGCTTGCAAGGTACCGTTCACGGTCGGTTTAAGGGCGGCTTGCGCAGCAAGGCTGCCGGTCACGGAAAGCTGTAAATTACCATTCCCTTCCAGCGGCAACGCCGGCCATCCCCATTGTTGCAACACGTTTACCGGCACCGAACGTCCTCGCAGATTTATCGCAGCATTACGTTGCGGAGCCTGCGAAATTGCCCCTGTTGCTTCCAGCATACCTTCACCCGCAAAAGCACTCAGCTCGGTAATCGAAATCTGGTTATCTGTGGCATTCAACGAAATCGACGGGCGACGGACATCGACACGATTGAAAGTGGCTGACGACGCATTCAGCGTGGCGTTGCCACTCCAGATTCCCCACTGGCTGTTGCGCACAACTTCAAGATTGTTCGCCGTGCCGTCTAACGCGGTGAACTGGAACGGGAAGGCCGGGTCGATATCGATGACCAGATTCCGGTTCGCCGACAGCTTTTTAATGGTCACCGAATGCACCCATTCCGGCAGCGGTTTCATCCAGCGGGCTTTCCAGTCTTCCGGCAGCGTATATTCAAGCCCGGCAAAAACCAGCTCATCCAGCGCCAGCTTTTTCTCATTGCGTAACCAAACGCCTGAGGCGCGGACCATGCCTCTTTCCCAACGTGAAGTGAACTGGCGTAGCGTGGCGGCTTGCGGGCTGAAGTCGATATTCACAATCGGATCATTCAGATGCAGATCGCCATTGATAAAATCGCTGGCATTCATCGACAACCGCCCGTCGTCGCTTTGCCATCCGCCATCTGCCAGCGTCAGATTGCGCAAACTCAGATCTAAATCAGTGACCGCCCAGTCTTTACCTTCCAGCCGCGCATCGGTGACTTCCAGGCTATCAATTTTCAGTGAAGGGACGGTGGCAAGCGGGGCCAGGAAATCGGCAATGGATTTTTCTGTTTGCAGGCGAATGTCGTTCAAACGCAGGCTACCAATCTGCCAGGAACCGTCTGCAAGCCGCCGGGCATTACCCGTGAGCGAACCGCGTGCCATATCCGCGCCAATGGTTGAGAGCGTCACTTGTTGGTTATTAATCGCGCCCTGCAACAGGACGTTAGTGGCGGGAACGCCGTTGAGCGTCATGGAGCCTGCGCTAAATTGAATATCTGCCGTATTACCCAGGACTTTGCCAGGCTGCGGCTGCCATGGGGTCACGCCACCGTTGACGCGCTGCGCACGTAAGTCCCATGCCGTATTCGGGCTGTTGAGCGCCATATCGTTTAATTGCAGCATGTCGGCCTGGAAAGGCAGCGGCGCAGCATTAGGGCTGAGATTTAGCGTTCCGTTTTGCAACAGAATTTTGTCGAAGTGCATCGGCTCTGAAAACTGCCGGGAGCTCAGGTCGATATCAATATTTTGCGCCACTAATGTTGCAGGCTGGCCTTTGCGACCGAAAGTCACTTTCGTCAGCGTGAGGTGCGTGGGCGAAGCCAGGCGATGACTCATCTTTTCAAAAGAGAAATTGTAATCGCTCTTTTCATTGACCCAACTGCTAACCTGGGTGGCTCCCCAACGAGTTTGCAGCAAAAAATAGGCAGCTATTAGCGCAACAAATATGACGACCAATAACGCAGTGATCAGCTTTCCGAGAAATTTCATTGTCTTCCATCCCATGAAGTTTCGGTATGGGTGTTATGCCCCATTTACCGTTATAGCTCAAGGATGGGATTGTCAGGAGGGGTAACACGCGCTGGTGACAACAAATCACCAGCGCGTGAGGTACATCAATTTTTCTCAGGCGGGAAAATGAGGTTTAACACGATAGCGGTGATACCACCGGCCGCAATCCCGGAAGAGAGCAGCGTTTTCAACCAGTCAGGTGCAAATTGTAAAATTAACGGTTGTTGAGACACGCCCATCCCGACCGCCAGAGACAGCGCGATAATCATAATCGCACGGCGATTCAGTGGTTCGCGGGAAACAATACGCACACCAGAAGCGGCAATAGTGCCAAACATCACGATCGTCGCGCCGCCTAATACCGGCTCAGGAATGTGCTGGACAAACCCGCTTACTGCCGGGAACAAGCCGAGAACGATCAACATCAGTGCGACGACAAAACCGACGTAGCGGCTGGCAACGCCGGTAAGCTGAATCACGCCGTTGTTCTGGCCGAAGCAGGAGTTAGGGAAGGTATTGAATACCGCAGAAACACAGGAGTTCAGGCCATTAGCCAACACGCCACCTTTCAGGCGCTTCATATATAGAGGACCTGAAACTGGCTGCTCAGAAACGTCAGAAGTCGCGGTAATATCGCCAATGGTTTCCAGTGAGGTCACCATAAAGACCAGCATCAGCGGGATTAGCAGATTCCAGTCAATGCCCAGGCCGTAATACAACGGCGTTGGCACCATAATCAGTTCGGTGTTGGTTGACGGGGCAACATTCGGCAGCATGCCCATCGCCCAGGCCAGCGCATAACCCACTGCCATGGCGATAACCAGAGAAGCCACGCGCAAGTAAGCGTTGCGCTGGCGGTTTAGCAGAATGATGACCAGCAGCACAGCACCTGCCAGCAGCAGATTTTTTGGTGCGCCAAAGGTATGGTCGCTCATCGCGGCATAGCCACCGCCGATAGACGTCAGGCCAACCTGAATAAGAGAAAGGCCGATAATCATCACCACCACACCTGAAACCAGCGGGGTGATGATGCGGCGAGCCAGATGCAGGAAGCGCGATAACAGCATTTCGGTGCAGCTTGCGAGCATTAATGTGCCAAACAGGGCGGCCATCATGGTCGGAACATCGGCCCCGCCATTTTTCAATGCCATACCGCCCATAATTAACGGTGAAACAAAGTTAAAACTGGTGCCCTGAATAGACAGAAGCCCAGAGCCCACCGGGCCCCAGGCTTTAATCTGAATAATCGATGCCACGCCGGAGGCGAACAACGACATACTGATAATATGTTGGGTATCTTCGGCTGGAAGTCCCAGAGCCTGGCAAATCAACATCGCCGGTGTGATCACCGCAACAAACATCGCTAATAAGTGCTGACCGGCAGCAAAAAGAGTCTGTGGGAGAGGGGGTCTGTCCTCGAGGCGGTAAATCAATTCACTGGAACGAGCCTGAGCAACCGATTGCGCACCTTCAGACTCAACAGCATTAACAGACATCAGAAATTATCCCTTGCCGAAAAAACGGTGATTTTAACGGACTGGATGGTAAAAGCAAACGTTTGCTAACAATGTTTCTTAAGATAAAAATCACATATACCGAGCTTTTTATATAACTTTCGACTCTTTTTTGGTTAAAATCCGGCTACTGATTTTTCTAGAACCTGAAATTCCAGTGAAGGATAAATTAAAGCGTCTGTGAGAAATATGCGCAAACAGGAGCAATTCTATGTTTTATCTCGACACCCTTTCTACCCTTGTTGCTGCGACTCTCGTGTTGTTACTGGGCCGAAAAATGGTCCATACCATACCGCTATTAAAAAAATACACTATCCCTGAACCTGTAGCGGGTGGGTTGTTAATCGCCCTGGCCTTACTGGTGCTCAAAAAAAGCGTCGGCTGGGAATTTGAATTTGATATGAGTCTGAAAGACCCATTGATGCTGGCTTTCTTTGCCACCATCGGTCTGAATGCCAACCTTTCCAGCTTGCGTGCAGGCGGCAAAGTTGTCGGTATTTTCCTGATCGTGGTAGTAGGTTTGCTGGTGATGCAAAACGCCATCGGTATTGGTATGGCGAGCCTGTTAGGTCTTGACCCGTTAATGGGCTTACTGGCAGGTTCCATTACCCTGTCTGGTGGCCACGGTACCGGTGCGGCGTGGAGTAAATTATTTAGCGAGCGTTATGGTTTCCAGAACGCCACCGAAGTTGCGATGGCTTGCGCAACATTTGGTTTGGTACTGGGTGGTTTGATTGGCGGGCCGGTGGCGCGTTACCTGGTCAAACACTCATCCACACCTGATGGCACGCCAGAAGATAGCGTAGATCCAACGGCCTTCGAAAAACCTGCGGTTGGGCGCATGATCACCTCTATGGTGCTGATTGAAACTATCGCGATGATTGCTATCTGCCTTACTACTGGCAAGTTTGTAGCGCATCTTATTCAAGGCACCAGCTTTGAATTACCGACGTTCGTTTGTGTGCTATTTATTGGGGTTATCCTAAGCAATACACTCTCACTGCTCGGCTTCTATCGGGTATTTGAACGCGCGGTTTCCGTGCTGGGGAACGTTTGTTTGTCTCTGTTCCTCGCTATGGCGCTGATGAGCCTGAAGCTGTGGGAACTGGCGTCACTGGCGTTGCCAATGTTGGCAATTCTGACGGTGCAAACCATCTTTATGGCGCTATATGCGATTTTCGTGACGTATCGCTTGATGGGTAAAAACTATGATGCAGCGGTACTTGCCGCGGGCCATTGTGGTTTTGGCCTTGGGGCAACACCAACGGCTATCGCCAATATGCAGGCGATTACCGAGCGTTTTGGCCCGTCACACATGGCGTTTCTGGTGGTTCCGATGGTTGGCGCGTTCTTTATTGATATCGTCAACGCGATAGTCATCAAGCTGTACCTGATGCTGCCAATCTTTGGCTAAGCAATCAGGCGTTTGAATAGCGTTCCGTTTCAGGCATCCAGCGTTCGATGAGCGCGGTTGCCTGTTGCGGATAGCGTTCATGGATATGGCGTGCAAGGCGCTGCACTTCAGGAATCATCGCCTGGTCGCGCAGTAAATCTGCCACTTTAAACTCGGCATTCCCTGTCTGACGCGTACCGAGTAATTCCCCCGGCCCACGAATTTCCAAATCTTTTTGTGCAATCACAAAACCATCGTTGCTGTCGCGCAGCACCTGTAAACGCAGTTGCGCAGTTTTTGACAGCGGCGATTTGTACAGCAACACACAATGGGATGCAACGGCCCCACGTCCCACACGGCCGCGCAGTTGGTGGAGTTGTGCAAGCCCGAGGCGCTCAGGGTTTTCGATAATCATCAGGCTGGCATTTGGGACATCAACGCCCACTTCAATGACCGTTGTAGCGACTAAAAGATGAATCGACCCTTCTTTGAAAGCCTGCATAACGGCCTGCTTTTCTTGCGGCTTCATGCGCCCATGGACCAGGCCAATATTCAGATTCGGCAGGGCAGTTTTTAGCTCGTCCCATGTCACTTCTGCAGCCTGTGCTTCCAGTAATTCCGACTCTTCAATCAGCGTACAAACCCAGTATGCCTGTCGGCCTTCATCACTACATGCCCCACGTACACGGTCGATAATATCGTTGCGGCGCGAGTCAGGAATGGCAACCGTGGTGACTGGCGTACGGCCTGGTGGCAGTTCGTCGATTGTCGACGTGTCCAGATCGGCATAGGCTGTCATCGCGAGGGTTCGTGGGATTGGCGTCGCAGTCATAATGAGTTGATGCGGATGGAATCCCTGGATCTGGCCTTTTTCCCACAGCGCCAGGCGCTGATGGACGCCAAAGCGATGCTGTTCATCAATGATGACCAGTGCGAGTTGAGAGAATTGCACCTGTTCCTGGAAAATTGCATGCGTTCCCACCACCATCGACACTTGTCCGCTGGCGATGGCATCTTGTTGGGCGATTCGCGCTTTACCTTTTTGCTTACCGGCAAGCCAGCCCACCTCAATACCCAATGGCGCAAACCACTGGCGGAAATTATTGGCGTGCTGCTCGGCGAGCAATTCCGTTGGTGCCATCAAGCCAACTTGTTTGCCATGCGCAATCGCCCGCAATGCGACAAGTGCTGCAACCAGCGTTTTGCCCGAACCCACATCGCCTTGCACCAGACGCATCATCGGCACATCCAGCGCCATATCATGTTCAATTTCTGCCACCACTCGTTCTTGCGCACCCGTTGGTTTAAACGGAAGGGCAGCCAGCAGTTGGTTTTTTAATTCATCATGATTATGCAGGGGCAATGCATGATAACGCTGAGCACCCGCCCGGAGTGCGAGCATGCTGAGGTTATGCGCCAGTAATTCTTCAAGGATTAAGCGCTGCTGAGCAGGGTGCTTCCCGGTTTCCAGATCGGCTAACTGCATGGTCGGTGGCGGGCGATGCAAAGTACGCAATGCTTCCGGGAGGCTCATCATCCCCTTGCTCAAATCCGCCGGGAGTAATTCGGTGATAGCGCAGGTATCCAGCAACTCCAGTGCCTGGTCGGTCAGTTTGCGCAGAGTCGCCTGGCGAATGCCTTCCGTCGTGGGGTAAACCGGCGTCAGAGTTTCCTGCAATTCAGGGGTACTGAGATCGCCCTGAACGCGGTATTCCGGATGAATCATCTCCGCGCCGTGCGTCCCGCGCTTTGCTTCGCCATAAGCGAGCACACGTTTACCGGTTGCGAGGCTGTTTTTCATCGCCGCATTGAAGTTGAAAAACCGCATGGTCAGGATGCCGGTGCCGTCAGAAATCTGGCAGGTCATCATGCGGCGGCGACCAAAACTGATATTGCAGTTCAGCACTTCACCTTCCACCGTGGCATGAGTGCCCGGCATCAGGTCATTTATGGGGTAGAGATGCGTGCGGTCTTCGTAACGAAGCGGCAGGTGGAGCAGGAGATCTTGAATGGTGTACAGGCCAATTTTGGCCAGTTTGCCGCTCTGGCTGGCACCCACTCCGGCAAGCGTACTTAACGGTATGGCATCCAGCAAACGGCCTTTCATCCTGCTACTCCGCAGATTGCATTGTGGCCCACCATGCGGCATCAGCTTCTATCTCACCTTGCTGATTCACATGCGGGTAGGGCAAACCTTTACGGCGGGAAACGCGCGCCAGTACAGGATAGCCGCCTTCAAACAGCAGGCGCTGTTGTTCGGATTCTGGCAGCGTGCTGTTTTCGCGCTGATACATTCCGGCGTTCTGACGCTGGCGCTGCGCTTCATAAAGAATGAGCGCGGAGGCCACGGAAACGTTGAGCGATTGCACCATTCCGGTCATCGGAATAATGATGTCTTGGTCTGCCAACGCTAATGCTTCCTGAGTAATACCGGTTTTTTCCTGCCCCATCAAAATGCAGGTTGGGCGGGTGTAATCAATTTCACGGAAATCGACGGCTTTATCAGAAAGGTTGGTGGCGAGGATTTGCATTCCGCTGCTTTTTAGCTGGGCAACGGCATCGCCAATATTGCGGTGCGTTTTGACTTCAACCCAGGAGTTGCTTCCCGCGGCGGAAGAGGCCATGGTGCGCATGCGGTTACCCGGCCAGACCGCGTGAACTTCATGTACACCAACGGCATCAGCGGTGCGAATAATCGCCGAGACGTTATGAGGTTTATGGACCTGCTCCATGCAGACGGTCAGATCAGGCTGACGCCTGGCGAGCATCTCGCAAATACGCGCATAACGTTGAGGATTCATAACACTAGTTTCGGTTGCGGGTGACTTTAATCACATCCGGCATCACGCGGATTTTACGCATGAGATTTGCCAGATGGATACGGTCGCGTGCAGTCAGACGAATGAACGCACTGTATACGCGGCCATCTTTCTCTTCGGTGTTCAGGCTTTGAATATTGGAGCCTGCATTATTGAGCGCAGCCGTCAGGTTTGCCAGCGCACCCTGATGGTTAAACATATCCACCTTGATCTCGGTGGTAAACTCTTGTTCTGTCTCTTTATCCCATTCCACTGCCATAAATTTCTCTGGCTCTTTTTGATAGCCTCGGATGTTACGGCAAGATTCATGGTGGATAACCAGCCCTTTGCCTGGGCTTACGTGCGCAATAATTGGGTCACCAGGGATTGGACGGCAACACTTAGCAAAGGTAATCAGCACACCATCAGCGCCTTTAATCGGCAGATGGCTGTGAGTCGTTGAGTGGCCTTGCTGTACCACTGACGATTCACCTTGCAGGTTCTTCGCGACAACCACACTCATGGCGTTACCGAGGCCGATTTCAGCCAGCAAATCATCAAGCGTAGCGAGCTTCATGCGCTCAAGCTCACGTTGAATATTTTCTGGTGGGACTTCGGCTAATTTACGGCTGCCACCTAAAGCGTGGTTTAGCAAACGGCGACCAAGACTAACGGAGTCGTCACGTTTGAGGTTTTTCAGCATCTGGCGGATTTTGGCACGGGCTTTAGAGCTCACGACAAAGTTCAGCCAGGCGGCGTTCGGGCGTGCACCTGGCGCCGTAATGATTTCGATAGTCTGGCCGCTGCTTAGCGACTGAGACAGCGGATAGGGTTGCCTGTCGACACGAGCACCGACGCAAGCATGGCCGATGTCGGTATGCACGGCATAGGCGAAATCGACAGGTGTCGCGCCCGCAGGCAATTCGACAATGCGCCCTTCCGGGGTGAAAACGTAAATCTCATCCGGGAACAGATCGGATTTTACGCTCTCGATAAATTCAAATGAGCTGCCCGCACTTTGCTGTAATTCCAGCAGGCTTTGCATCCAGCGCTGAGCGCGGATTTGTGCGGTTGTGCCACTTTCACCCTGCTCTTTATAAGCCCAGTGAGCGGCAACACCCATCTCTGCCATCTGATCCATATCTTCGGTACGGATTTGCACTTCAACCGGCACACCGTGTGGGCCAATCATTGAAGTATGCAGGGACTGATATCCGTTGGCCTTTGGAATGGCGATATAGTCCTTAACCCGCCCAGGACGCGGCTTGTAGAGGCTATGCATCTGCCCAAGAACGCGGTAACAGGTATCCATGTCATGGACGATTACGCGGAAAGCGTAGATATCCATAATCGAATGGAAACGCTGCTCTTTGAGCGTCATTTTGCAGTAGATGGAGTAAAGGTGTTTTTCGCGACCACTGACACGGCAAGGAATGCCTGCTTCTTGCAAACGCCCGTCGATTTCAGAGAGGATTTTTTGAATCATCTCTTTGCGGTTACCACGCGCCGCTTTTACCACTTCTTTAATCACGCGGTAGCGGTTCGGGTAAAGCGCTTCAAAGCCCAGCTCTTCTAACTCGGTTTTCAGGTGATGAATACCAAGACGGTGTGCCAGAGGGCTATAAATTTCGAGGGTTTCGCGAGCAATGCGGCGGCGCTTATCCGGGCGTAAAGACCCGAGCGTGCGCATGTTATGTGTGCGGTCGGCGAGTTTGATCAGAATGACGCGAATGTCTTGCACCATCGCCATGATCATTTTGCGGAAGTTTTCAGCCTGAGCTTCTTTCTTATCGCGGAATTTCAGTTTGTCTAGCTTAGATACCCCTTCCACCAGTTCGGCAACGCTTTTGCCAAACAGTTGTTCCATATCCTGGTAGGTGGCAGGGGTGTCTTCGATCACATCATGCAGTAGTGCTGCCATCAGTGTTTCATAGTCGAGTTTCATCTCGGCCAGAATGCAGGCAACCGCTACGGGATGGGTGATATAGGGTTCACCACTTGAACGTGCTTGTCCCTCGTGAGCATCACGCGCAACAAGGTATGCTTGCCGAAGTCGCTTTATCTGCTCCTCGGGCAAGTATTGTTGAATCAGTTGATTCAGGCTTTCAAACAGATACAAGGGCTACCCGCAGGCTAATTAACGACGACCTTCAGCAATAGCGGTTACGGCCTGCAGTTCTGCGGCTTCCTGCTCTTGCTGTTCCTGACGATCACGAACATCGAGAATCTGGTTGGTGATCAACCCTTCTTCGATTTCGCGCAGTGCGATTACAGTCGTTTTATCGTTTTCTTCAGGTACTAGTGGATCTTTACCACCAGTTTGCATCTGACGAGCGCGACGTGCGGCGACCAGAACCAGGTCAAAACGGTTACCAATTTTCTCAACAGCGTCCTGAACAGTTACGCGTGCCATAATTAAAATGCTCCACAGATGAAGAAATGACTGGGCATGATACTGAAACTGGGCTCAGTCTGCCAATAGTTTGCTGATTAAAGCGTCATGTCGCGCTTTTTGGCGACCCATTCGTAGACGCTCGGCACGAATGATAATTTTTAAATCTGACAGTGCAGTGTCGAAATCGTCGTTGACGATTAAATAGTCATACTCGGCATAATGGCTCATTTCTGCAACCGCCTGCTCCATTCGCTTCGTAATAACTTCTTCACTGTCTTGCCCACGGCCACGAAGGCGGCGGTCCAGTTCTACTTTTGATGGCGGCAGAATAAAAATACTGCGGGCTTGCGGCATTTTCTGACGAATCTGCTGCGCACCTTGCCAGTCAATATCCAGAAAAACATCCACGCCGGTTGCCAGAACTTGTTCAATGGCATGGCGTGAGGTGCCGTAGTAATTGCCAAACACTTCAGCGTGTTCCAGGAATGCGTCTTCAGCAATCATCTGCTTAAACTCTTCCTTTTCCACAAAGAAATAGTGCTCGCCGTGGTTCTCTCCCGGACGAATACCACGAGTGGTATGGGAAATAGAAACCTGCGTGTCGTACAGCGGTTGTGTCTTCAACAAAGCCTGGATGAGGCTGGATTTCCCCGCGCCACTTGGGGCGGAAACGATATAAAGCGTGCCTTGAGCCATGAGTTCTAACTTATCGGTAAGCATAAAAAGAAGTGCGTATACGGGCCTATTATACACGCCGTCTCCGTGTCTCGTAGAATTTGTCGTGTTCCCCGGCAAGATTTCTACCAATTTGCGTAATGTTTTCCAAAAAACACCTCGTGTTACTGAAACAAGTTAAATATGTCTGAAATCTCCTCGCATCCTTTTTAGAACCTATTAGTACGGCTTGTTTCCTGGCGTTATATCTCTCCTTGCTTCTACACGGAGGGAATTATGAAGTGGATAACAAAATTTATCGGTTTTCTGGGACTGATGAGCGCAATGGCGTCGGCGACATGTCCGGCTTGGTCATCGGGTCAAGTCCAGCAGGAGATGTCTGGATTGAATGAAAAGCTTAGTCAGTGGGATCAATCTTATTACCAACAGGGCGTTAGTGAGGTCAGTGATGCGACATACGATGGTCTACGCAGGCAATACAATGAATGGCAGCGCTGCTTTCATCCCTCGGAAAAACCACAACCACCGCAGTTGGCGACACAGGGGAAAGCGTTGCACCCGGTTGCTCATACAGGCTTAAAAAAACTACCAGATAGTGCAGCAGTTGCTCAATGGGCCAAAGGCAAAACCGATCTCTGGGTGCAACCTAAAGTCGATGGTGTGGCGGTGACCCTGGTTTATCAGCAAGGACGCCTGGCTAAACTCCTTAGCCGCGGGGACGGAGAGAAAGGGCAAGACTGGACAGAGAAGGCCAAAATGATTCCCGCTATCCCCGTAACCCTTTCAGGCCCGCTTGCTAATAGCGTGTTACAAGGGGAGGTTTTCTGGAAAAGAGATAATCACATACAGAAAACGATGGGTGGCATAAATGCCAGAGGAAAAGTGGCTGGTGCCATGATGAGCCAAAGCGACTCAGCCTTGCTCAATGAATTGGGGATATTTATTTGGGCGTGGCCAGATGGGCCTGCTGATATGAATCTGAAATTAGACACGCTCGCACAGGCTGGTTTTCCGCTAACCAAAATTTGGTCAACGCCTGTTAGCTCAGTGGAAACAATCGCGATGTTACGGGAGTCCTTGTTTACGACCCCTCTTCCCTTTGTGACCGACGGTATTGTGGTTCGTGAGGCAATAGAGCCTGCGGGGCAATATTGGTTGCCAGGCAAAGCAACGTGGGTGATGGCATGGAAATTTCCACCAGCCCAGCAAATTGCAGAGGTAAAGGGCATTCAATTTACGGTCGGGCGCACAGGAAAAGTTGCTGTTGTTCTAAGACTCAATCCCCTGCAGATAGATGATAAACAGGTCAAACGAGTGAACATCGGTTCAGTCAAACGTTGGCAAGCTCTGGATATTGCTTTGGGTGATCAGGTGATGGTGAGTCTTGCAGGGCAGGGGATTCCGCGCGTCGATGAAGTGGTATGGCGGGTAAGCCAGCGCAATAAACCGCCGCTGCCAACAGATAAAATGGTTACTCCATTGAGCTGTCTGTTTTTTGAAGTTTGGTGTCGCGAGCAGTTTATTGCGCGGTTGGCCTGGATTAGCTCTCCAGAAGTATTGAACATCAATGGAGTGAGCGTACGCACCTGGCAGCAGATCCAACAGAATCTTAATCTAAGGCATATATTTTCTTGGGTAACCGTCAGTCAGGAAGAACTGTTGAAAATTAGCGGGATTTCTTCAGCCAGAGCGGCCCATCTTTGGCAGCAATTCTCGCAAGTCAGGCAACAGCCCTTTAAGCAGTGGTTAATCGCTTTTGGTTTACCGCTCCCCCGAGCTGTGTTTACCACTCTGCCCGATTCTCAATGGTCGCAGTTAGTTGCGCGAGATGAGCTTAGTTGGCAAAAACTGCCGGGCATTGGTGCTGGCCGAGCTAAAAAGTTGGTGGAGTTTGTCAATCATCCCCAAATTTCTGCATTAGTGGTTTTTCTTGCAGAGCAGGGAATCCTGGGATTTACCGGTCAGTGATCCGCGTGTTTGTAATGAAACACAGGTAATCCCAGGCGCAGTCGTAACGCGAGTAAGCGGGTGGTGAATCCGAACAGGAGCGTGGAAATAATCACCACATCCTGGTTCGAAACATAGTGTTCCAGAACGATGTAAAGCACCGCTGAGGCGAAAGCGATGCCGGCATAGAGCTCTTTCTGGAATACCAGCGGGATACGCTTACAAAACATATCACGTAAAACACCGCCAAATACGCCCGTTATAACGGCGGCAATGATAGCGATAATTGGCCCTTCGCCCATATCCAACGCTATTTGCGCACCGATGATAGAAAACACCACAAGTCCAAGGGCATCGAGCACTAAGAAAAGGCGGCGCAGATGAGGCATTACGGGGGCAAATACGGTGGTAAGCACAGCGGCGATGGCGACAATCACGACATATTCTGGATGTTTCACCCAACCTAATGGGTAGTGGCCAAGAAGGATATCGCGTACTGAACCACCACCAAGCGCTGTGGCTGTTGCAATGATTATCACACCGAAAGTATCCATGCGGCGGCGGCCTGCCGCTAACGCGCCAGTCATGGCTTCAGCAGTAATCCCGACCAAATAAAGAATATGTAGCAGCATTGGAACCCCCAGTGGAAACGCGGAGAGGGTAACGTTTTGTGAATGGTGTCACGATTGAGTTTTTCTAAGTCAAAATGATTTGGATTAGTTTTTTTAATGTTTAATTTTTTTCTAAGTACGATGTGTAAGGATTCTAATGGCAATGTTGTTTTATTAAGGATTAATTTATTTGGTGATAATTGAAAGGGGTCACAGTGATGAGTACTTCAATGATTTTGAGGGCTCTGGCAAACGGTGTTAACCCAGATACAGGAGAGTTACTGAATCGTTCCTCTTTCAATGACAACCAGTACGAAAAGGCCCGCAAAACACGGGCCTTAGAACACATGACGGACAATTACTCGATATTCTGAATCTGTTCGCGCATTTGCTCAATCAGCACTTTCAATTCGATAGCTGAATTGGTGACATCTGAGTTAATAGATTTTGATGCCAGGGTATTCGATTCGCGGTTGAACTCCTGCATCATGAAGTCGAGGCGACGGCCAACCGCTTCTTTTTTCTTCAGAATGTTGTATGTCTCTTTAACGTGAGCTTCCAGGCGATCCAGCTCTTCGGCAACATCAACACGCTGTGCCATTAGTACCAGTTCTTGCTCGAGGCGGTTATTTTCAAGCTGAACTTGTGCATCTTCGAGTTTGGCAACCAGGCGCTCACGTTGCCATTTCAGGACTTCCGGCATGTGCGCGCGGACTTTCACGACTTCGGCGCTGACACCTTCAAGGCGCTGTTCGAGCAGTAATTTCAATGCCTGGCCTTCGGTTTCACGGGCAACAATAAAGTCGTCCAGCGC
>NZ_JAHWLU010000044.1:0-33744 GCF_022134725.1 Buttiauxella sp. S19-1 | reverse complement strand
AACCACTTCGTGGCCAACGCAAGCGTTGTTCAAAAATGTTCCTGACATTTTTAGTCCGACGATCGCTCTCTCACGTGGTTCCCGACCACGTGACCCCGACTGAAGGGTAAAAAACGGTGCGACTGAAGCCGGGAACAAGGTCAAAACCGGCTCGGTGTAGCCTTTGGGTTTTGACGTTGACCTTGGGTTCCGGCTTAAATCGCCTCCATTTTGACTCCTGGTGGCAGGGTCCAGCCGTCGGGAACGGCTGGAGGGCGCGATCGTCTGGAACGAATCGCAACCGACCCTGACACGGAGGCAAAATGGAGGTTTACCGCTTGCGGCGATTGATTTGCCGGGAGTCCGGGTTCTTAGGGTGGCGACGGTGACCACCCTAAGACGTTCACCAGTTCAGTGGCTATATAAAACACTGAACACCGGGTGAACGGAACTGTCTCCCGACTCACGCAGATGTGACTAAGAGACAGCCTTGAAGGAGAGGGTGACCACTGCTTGCATCCCGCCCCATCTTGCGGCAAAGTCAGCCCAGATAAACTCCTCGGGCGAACGTAAATTATGAAACGGTTAATTGTTGGGATTTCAGGTGCCAGTGGCGCGACTTATGGTGTGCGACTGCTTCAGGTGCTGCAACAATTGCCGGATGTCGAAACTCATCTCATCCTCAGCAATGCCGCTCGCCAGACACTCGCACTGGAAACCGATATTTCCTTAAGAGAAGTTCAGGCATTTGCTGATGTAGTTCACGACTCGCGTGATATCGCCGCCAGCCTCTCCTCAGGCTCTTTTAAGACCCACGGCATGGTCATACTGCCCTGCTCAATCAAAACCCTTTCTGGCATCGTTCATAGCTATACAGATGGCCTGCTGACACGAGCCGCCGATGTGGTGCTGAAAGAACGTCGTCCGTTGGTGCTTTGCGTACGTGAAACCCCGCTGCACCTTGGCCATTTGCGCTTGATGACCCAGGCGGCTGAAATGGGCGCGGTGATTATGCCGCCGATGCCGGCGTTCTATCATCGCCCGCAGAGCGTGCAGGATATTATCGACCAGACAGTGAATCGGGTCATCGATCAGTTTGATATTGAGCTTCCGCAAGATCTGTTCACACGCTGGAGTGGGGCTTAAACACTGTCCCAGTGTGGTGCATCACAAAACCCTTCGCCTCAAAATGGGGCGATTTTGTAACCTCGATCACTTCCAGAACATTTATCCGCTATTTTCCTCCGTTAATGCTTTTTCCTCATACCAGACCTGCTATCTTTCAATCTCGTGACAGGGTTGTAACTTTTATTTAACACGCTAGTGCGCACTTTCTTTCACGCAAGAAAAAGTGGCATGAGAACTGCAACTCTGCTTCGCAACACAAAACAAATACAACACGATATTACACATAATAAGACCAGTTACTTGAGGGTACCGTATGAAAAAGCAAGTTCTTGCTCTGTCTTTACTGCTAGGCCTGAGTGCCACCGCCAGCGTTTTCGCAGCCATTCCACAGAGTCTTCGTCTTGGTACGGACACGACATACGCGCCGTTTTCTTCTAAAGACGCGAAAGGGGATTTTGTTGGTTTCGATATTGATCTCGGCAATGAGCTCTGTAAGCGCATTAATACTAAATGTACGTGGGTTGCCAGTGACTTTGATGCGCTGATTCCATCGCTTAAAGCGAAGAAAATCGACGGTATCATCTCCTCACTTTCCATCACCGAAAAGCGCCAGAAAGAAATCGCCTTCTCAGACAAACTTTATGCTGCTGACTCCCGCCTGATTGCCGTTAAAGGCTCCCCAGTTCAACCGACTCTTGATTCCCTCAAAGGCAAGCACATCGGTGTGTTGCAAGGCTCTACGCAAGAAGCGTATGCCAACGCTGAATGGCGTAGCAAAGGTATCGATGTGGTGCCTTATGCTAACCAGGATCTGATTTATTCTGACCTTGCAGCGGGTCGTCTGGATGCTGCTTTCCAGGATGAAACCGCGGCGAGCGAAGGCTTCCTGAAACTGCCTGCCGGTAGCGGTTATGCGTTTGCTGGCCCAGCGGTGAAAAACAAACAGTACTTTGGTGATGGCACCGGTATTGGCTTGCGCAAAGAGGACACTGAGCTGAAAGCGGCCTTTGATAAAGCACTGGCTGAAATGCGTAAAGACGGCACTTACGACAAATTTGCGAAGAAGTACTTCGATTTTAATGTTTACGGTGAATAACGTTATCCCGTAGTCTGTAGCCCGGTTATGATTCGTCATGGCCGGGCTGAATAGAATTGCAAACTAGCGCTGAATTGCTTGCACTGATTTAGTGCAAATTTTTTCGGGTGCACCAGAATGGCAATTTCCTTGCATCCTGTTGGTGCAGTGTCTTTTTTGAGTGAAAGTGCCGGAGTAGCATGGCGAGCTTACACCCAGGAAAAACACTATATTAAGATGCATAAATTGGCATAGAACATGCAATTTTATACGGTTAAAAAGCCATCGCACATAAAATTTACCCGAGCATCTTGAAGGGCGACGGGTGCAGTCTATTCGAGGATAATTATGAACAAGCAGATCATTGCTCTTTCTTTAGTACTGGCATTTTCCAGTGTATCCACAGCTTTCGCCGCAATTCCTAAGAATTTACGTATCGGCACTGACCCAACTTATGCTCCGTTTGAGTCGAAAAATGCTCAAGGGGAATTGATCGGTTTTGACATCGATCTGGCAAAAGAACTTTGTAAACGCATCGAAACCAACTGCACCTTCGTGGAAAATCCACTGGATGCGCTGATCCCTTCGTTGAAAGCGAAAAAAATCGACGCGATTATGTCGTCACTTTCCATCACTGAAAAACGCCAACAAGAAATTGCCTTCACCGACAAACTGTACGCGGCAGATTCGCGTTTAGTGGTCGCTAAAGGTTCGCCAATTCAGCCAACGCTTGAGTCGCTGAAAGGTAAGCGTGTTGGTGTGCTGCAAGGCACCACGCAAGAAACCTTTGGTAACGAGCACTGGGCACCTAAAGGCATTGAAATTGTCTCTTATCAGGGTCAGGACTCTATTTACGCCGACTTAACCGCTGGCCGTATTGATGCGGCATTCCAGGATGAAGTGGCCGCCAGCGAAGGTTTCCTGAAACAACCTGTTGGTGCCAATTACCAGTTTGGTGGCCCATCAATTAAAGACGAAAAGCTGTTCGGCGTGGGTACCGGTATGGGTCTGCGTAAAGACGATACCGAGTTACGCCAGGCGCTGAACAAAGCGTTTGCAGAAATGCGCAAAGATGGAACTTACGAGAAGTTAGCGAAGAAATACTTCGACTTCGATGTTTACGGTGGTTAACAGTCACCAGTGGTTCAACCTGCCCGTAAAGGGCAGGTTAGGTTTGTGCAAACACTGACGACAGGATACGCACCATGCTGTACGGTTTTTCAGAAGTCATTTTTAAAGGGGCGATCGTCACGCTGGAACTGGCGTTAAGCTCCGTTATCCTCGCCGTTATTATTGGCCTGGCGGGAGCTGGTGCTAAGTTATCCAAAAATCGCCCGTTAGCCATGCTGTTTGAAGGTTATACCACCTTGATTCGTGGTGTTCCTGATCTGGTGCTGATGCTGCTGATTTTCTACGGCCTGCAAATGGCACTCAATGTGTTAACCGACTGGCTGGGCGCGTCTCAGTTTGATATCGACCCGATGGTGGCTGGTATCATTACACTCGGTTTTATCTACGGAGCCTATTTTACCGAAACCTTCCGTGGCGCTTTTATGGCGGTACCGAAAGGCCATATCGAAGCGGCAACCGCTTTTGGCTTCACCGGTTCGCAAACTTTCCGCCGTATTCTCTTCCCGGCCATGATGCGTTATGCGCTTCCGGGCATCGGTAATAACTGGCAGGTCATTTTAAAGTCCACTGCGCTGGTGTCGTTACTAGGCCTGGAAGATGTGGTTAAAGCCACTCAACTAGCTGGGAAAAGCACCTGGCAGCCGTTCTACTTTGCGATTGTCGCCGGGCTAATTTACCTGTTCTTTACCACGGTATCGAACGGTGTGCTGCTCTGGCTTGAACGCCGTTACTCGGTTGGCGTGAAGAGGGCTGATCTATGATCGAAATTATTCAGGAGTACTGGAAAGCGCTGCTGTGGACAGACGGTTATCGCCTCACCGGTGTGGCTATCACGCTGTGGCTGCTGATTTCTTCGGTCGTGATGGGCGGGATTCTGGCGCTGTTCCTGGCAATTGGCCGTGTCTCAAGCAATAAGTTTATCGCGTTCCCTATCTGGCTGTTTACCTACATTTTCCGTGGCACACCGCTGTATGTGCAGTTGCTGGTGTTCTACTCCGGGATGTACACGCTGGAAGTAGTGAAAGGCACGGTGTTGCTCAATGAGTTTTTCCGCAGCGGCCTGAACTGTACGGTGCTGGCGCTGACGCTAAATACCTGTGCCTACACTACAGAAATCTTTGCCGGGGCGATTCGCTCTGTGCCGCACGGTGAAATTGAAGCGGCTCGTGCTTATGGTTTCTCGCCATTCAAATTGTATCGTTGCATTATTTTGCCATCGGCGTTGCGTATCGCGCTGCCTGCGTACAGCAACGAAGTGATTTTGATGCTGCATTCTACGGCGCTGGCGTTTACCGCTACAGTGCCCGATCTGCTGAAGATCGCCCGCGATATCAACTCCGCTACCTACCAGCCGTTTACGGCCTTCGGGATTGCTGCGGTGCTGTACCTGTGTATTTCCTATGTGCTGATTAGATTGTTCCGCAAGGCTGAGCAACGCTGGTTGCAGCATGTTAAACCAAGCTCAACACATTGAGTGTGCAATGATGACTGATAAAAAATTAAGCGTTACCGACCTGCACAAGCGCTATGGGCAACATGAAGTGCTGAAAGGGGTTTCTTTACAAGCCAACGCTGGCGATGTCATAAGCATCATTGGCTCATCGGGTTCCGGTAAAAGTACCTTTTTACGCTGCATTAACTTCCTTGAAAAACCGAGTGAAGGGACGATTGTCGTCAATAACCAGAACATAAACCTGGTGCGCGATACTGATGGGCAACTGAAAGTTGCCGATAAAAACCAGCTTCGTTTGCTGCGCACACGCCTGACGATGGTGTTCCAGCATTTCAACTTGTGGAGCCATATGACGGTGCTGGAAAACGTCATGGAAGCGCCGATTCAGGTGCTTGGCCTGAGCAAGCAAGAAGCGAAAGAACGTGCGGTTAAGTATCTGGCGAAAGTCGGCATTGACGAGCGCCAGCAGGTGAAATATCCGGTGCATCTGTCCGGCGGCCAGCAACAACGTGTTTCTATTGCCCGTGCGCTGGCGATGGAACCGGAAGTGTTGCTGTTCGATGAACCGACTTCCGCGCTCGACCCTGAGCTGGTAGGCGAAGTATTGCGTATCATGCAGAAACTGGCCGAAGAGGGGAAAACCATGGTGGTGGTCACGCATGAGATGGACTTTGCGCGCCACGTTTCAAACCATGTAATTTTCCTGCATCAGGGCTTAATCGAAGAAGAAGGGACGCCAGAAGAGTTGTTTGGTAACCCGAAAAGTGCGCGTTTGCAGCAGTTCTTGTCGGGATCGCTGAAGTAATTCCCCCTCACCCTCTCCCCAGGGAGAGGGTGCTCGCTTTCCCCTTCTCCTGGGGACAAGGTTGGGATGAGGGCGTTTCTTACCGCACCACATCCCCAAGCGCTTCCTCAAGGTCATACCAACGAAAACCAAACCCGGACTCCTCAAGCCGCTTTGGCAATGCGCGTTGCCCGCCTAACACCAATACCGAAGATTCACCCATCATCATTTTTACCGCAGTTGCCGGTGCTCGCATAAACGCCGGGCGATTGAGTACGTGGCCGAGTGCATGAGAAAATTGTTCATTGCGAACCGGGTAGGGCGAAACCATGTTGAAAGGCCCGCGTAGATCGTTATCCAGCAACCACAGAATGCCGTTGACCATATCGTCGATATGAATCCATGCCAGATATTGCCGCCCATCGCCCATCGGCCCGCCCAGGCCTAAGCGAAATATCGGCAGTAGTTTCGCCAGAATCCCGCCTTTTGGAGCCAGAACCACGCCGGTACGCAGCAGGCAGACACGTGTGTGCTCGCTCTGCGCGCCACAGGCGATTTGTTCCCAGCGGGAGCAGAGTTTATGGGTAAATTCATTGTGCGGCGGCTCATCTTCGTTGACGACCACTTCGCCGAGATCGCCGTAATAGCCTGCGGCTGAGCCAGAGATAAATACTGACGGCGGCGTTTGACTGGTTTTAAACATCTCGACCAGACGTTCGGTGATTTGCCAGCGGCTGTTACACAACCGTTGTTTTTGCGCTTCGGTCCAGCGTTTGTCAGCAATAGGTTCGCCCGCCAGATTGATGACGGCATCAAAGCCATCAAGACTGGAGTTCTCACTTAACCCTTTCCAAAGCATGACTTTTTGATCAAAAAGTACGCGGGCTTTCTCAGGGTTTCGAGTGACGACGGTGACATCGTGCCCTAATTCCAGCAAGCGCGGCACCAAATGGCGGCCAATCAATCCGGTTCCGCCGGTAATCAGTATCTGCATGGTCGTCTCCAGCTTATTACGCCTGGCGACGCCAACTCATCGTCATGGATACTGAGTCGGCATAACGCAGCGCGTGAAGTTTATCGATTTCCACTTCAGCATAAGACACCCACGGATGGTCGCATGCGATATCGAGCACATCCTGAGTTAATTTTTCTAACAATGAGAAGCGATGATTTTCAACCAACTGGATGATTTGTTTGGTAATGGTGCGGTAGTTCAGCGCATCGTTGATGTCTTCGCTGGCACGTGCTTTATCTGCCGGATAATGAATCGCGACGTTAACGACAATATCCTGGCGATTGGCAATTTCTTCTTCTTTGATGCCAATGAAAGTGCGCAGGCGTAAATTTTTAATTCGAATAATCGCGTCTGGTTGTGGGGATGACATTGCAGGTTGCCTCCATGTAGTAATTTCCGACCTAGACTATACCCAAAATGCATGAGGAAAAAAATTGCGCGCCTTGTCGGGCGCGCAGGGTTTAGTTTTGTTGCGCTTTCTCATAGGCGCGTTCGGTTGCCGGGCGTGAGCGGATTCTCTCAAACCAGTTTTGAACAGCAGGGAAGTGCGCCAGGTTTATGCGTTGGCGCTCATGGGAAACCGTCCACGGGTAAGTCGCAATATCGGCGATGCTGTACTCATCGCCGCCAAGCCACGGGGTTTTCTCCAGTTGCTTATTGAGAACGCCATATAAGCGTTGAGTTTCCACCTGGTAACGCTCAATGGCGTAGGGGACAGGCTGGGGGGCGAAATGATTAAAGTGGTGGTTCTGGCCGAGCATTGGGCCAAAACCACCGACTTGCCAGAACAGCCATTGCAGGGTGTGGGCGCGCTCACGCAAATCTTTACTCAATAGCTCGTTGGTCTTTTCGGCCAGATAAAGCAGGATTTCGCCTGACTCAAATAGGCTCAATGGGCCGCCACCATCGGTAGGATTCCTGTCGATAATTGCCGGAATTTTATTGTTCGGGGAAATCGCCAAAAAGGCAGGCTGAAACTGATCTCCTTTGCCAATATCAATACGATGAATGGTGTACTCCAGACCTGCCTCTTCCAGAAACAGCGTGATTTTGTGGCCGTTTGGTGTGGGTGCGTAGTAAAGGTCGATCATCTCAATACCATCCTGACATCAGTTTTCTTATAAACCTATGGAGTATAGACTTTTTGAAAAAACTGCTCTGTAGATGAGTTTTGCTCAAGTGACAGGCGTGATTTTCCGCTATATGTTCAATAGCCTGGGTAACTAAATCATGGGGATATTATGAGTCAGCCGACAATAACGCTTTGGTCCGATAGCAACTACTTTAGCCCGTATGTCATGTCTGTTTATGTTGCCTTGAGAGAGAAAGGTCTAAACTTCACGTTGCAAACTATCGACCTGAATAGCGGCCAAAATCTGCAACCTGGCTGGAAAGGGTATGACCTGACTCGCCGTGTCCCTGTCATTGCGGTCGATGATTTTGTACTGAGTGAGTCTTCGGCCATTACTGAATATCTCGAAGAACGTTTTGCTCCACCGACATGGGAGCGCATTTATCCACACGATCTGGAAAAACGTGCCAGGGCCCGCCAAATTCAGGCCTGGATCCGTAGCGATTTAATGCCGATTCGCGAAGAGCGTTCTACCGACGTTGTTTTCGCAGGAGTGAAGAAGCCACCATTAACAGAGCGTGGGCAGGGTGCGGCACAAAAACTTCTGGCTACCGTCGAGGGATTATTGCCCATCGGCCAGCAAAATTTGTTTGGTGAATGGTCAATTGCCGACCTTGATCTGGCATTGATGCTGAACCGTTTGATCTTAAATGGTGATGAAGTGCCTGAGCGCTTAGAAGAATACGCAACATTCCAATGGCAGCGGGCTTCGGTTCAGCGTTTTCTGGCACTTTCCGCAAAGCATTCTGGCTGATTCGTCCCATAATTCGTTATGATAAATTTGCTTATCATTAACAGGAATGTGGTTTTATGAAGCTAATGTTTGCCTCGGATATTCATGGTTCGCTACCCGCGACAGAACAAGTGTTGATGCACTTTGAACGTAGCGGTGCTAAATGGCTGATATTACTCGGTGACGTGTTGAATCACGGGCCGCGTAATGCCTTACCGGCGGGCTATAATCCAGGTGCTGTTGCTGAGAGATTTAACAGCATTGCGGATAAAATTATTGCGGTACGCGGGAACTGTGACAGCGAAGTCGATCAGATGCTGCTACATTTTCCGATTACCGCCCCCTGGCAACAGATTTTAATGGCTGACCAGCGTTTATTTGTGACGCATGGTCATTTATATAATCCTGACAAACTGCCGCCGCTGGCAGAAAATGACGTGCTGGTTTTTGGCCACACTCATTTACCATTGGCTGAAAAACAAGACACGGTTTATCTATTCAATCCAGGTTCGGTAAGTATCCCAAAAGGTGGGTTCGAAGCGAGTTACGGCATGCTAAACGATGGTGTTCTGAGCGTTCACGCACTGAATAACGATGGGGTTATTGCACAGGTGGAGATTACCCCGTAACTTACCTTAAAAATTAGACCCGTTAGCATTCGAGTTGCAGCCAACACCCCTGCAGCTTGAAGGATGACGGGTATAACCATTACGCGCCATAAGAGCGCCCTGAATAAGGTTTCCCCGATGGTGGAACAGAGTCATTTTGTTGGCACGGAATGGGTAGACATTGTCAATGAAGACAATGAAGTCATTGCGCAATCAAGCCGTGAGCAAATGCGCGCACAGCGTTTACGTCATCGCGCGACCTATATCGTTGTGCATGACGGTATGGGTAAAATTTTGGTGCAGCGACGCACCGAAACTAAAGATTTTATGCCTGGTATGCTGGATGCCACTGCAGGTGGAGTGGTTCAGGCCGACGAGCAATTACTGGACTCTGCTCGCCGCGAGGCTGAAGAAGAACTGGGTATTGCGGGTGTGCCGTTTGCCGAGCATGGTCAGTTTTACTTTGAAGATGCCAATTGCCGCGTATGGGGAAGCCTGTTTAGCTGCGTTTCGCATGGCCCGTTCGCGTTGCAGGAAGAAGAAGTCAGCGAAGTGTGCTGGATGTCGCCAGAAGAGATTACTGCTCGCTGTGACGACTTCACGCCAGACTCTTTAAAAGCACTGGCATTATGGATGACCCGCAACGCTAAGAATGAATCTCAGCACACCGCTGCTGCGGAATAATTCATTTCTGATATTGTTTTCTGCGAGACCTGCCCCGGAAGTTAATTCCGGGGTGAGTGTAGAAAAATACACATTACGTTAATGGTACGAATGTTTTTTTACTTATTACCTCTTCCCCGTATTTACAATAACACTACAGTGCTCCGCTCGAATTAATAACTTCTTTAATTCTTCTGATTGCCACATGCACGTTTTTTGTCGAGTAACTAAAATAGTCCAGATGGATTATCTTTTTCTTATCAAACCCTCTGCGGGCAAACATAAATTTCAAACCTGGAATGACGACGATAATATCGAAGCCCTGAAGCTCGATTTCTTTTGCGTCAGCATAGGTCGTGTCTGACTCGACTAGCCATGGCAGATCAAGGCTTTCAACCTGTTTACGTAATGAATATATGTATTCATTGTGGTCGACGATAAAATGAGATAACGCGTTGCCTTGCATCATGATAGGGTTAAAACATATTGAAAAACTGGGTGTGCAAACAACACATATTTTCGTCATTCGGTTGCTGTTTTCCATATGGTTCTATTCCTGGTTTATTAGTCTGTGAACATCCAGAGGGTAAATTTTATGATGTTTTTGATTGTGTAAAAAACACCTATTATAAAAAACAGGGCAATAAACGTTAGTTTTGGATTCTCAACGCCTGGCGTAAAGGAGTACCAACCTGAAAATGTTAAGCTCGAAATGACATAGGTTAAATATAACAATAAAATATTGTCGTTGTATTTTTTCCGCATAGTCACAATGTCCTTTTGTCATAAATAGTGATGGGTAAGAATTGGTGATTAGCAATGAGTGGCACTTTGCTTTAAAAGCCTGAATTTCTTTTTTGTGCAAAAAGTGCTATTACAATATCCATACTATAAAAGTGTATTAGTAGAATTAATATGTAATTTTTTGTAAATTTGCGCGAGATGAAACGAATGGACAGTCGTTGTATGTGATGTGCAGTGGGGAAGAACCAATAAAAAAGGCCGCATATCAATGCGGCCTTTTTGCTTCTCTTAAAGACTTAGTCTTGTTGAGAAGACTGAATCGCCGTCAGAGCGATGGTGTAAACGATATCGTCTACCAGTGCGCCACGAGACAGGTCGTTGACTGGTTTACGCATACCTTGCAGCATTGGCCCGATGGAGATCAGGTCTGCTGAGCGCTGTACCGCTTTATAGGTGGTGTTACCGGTGTTCAGGTCTGGGAAGATGAACACGGTAGCGCGACCCGCAACCGGTGAGTTTGGCGCTTTGGACTTAGCAACGTCAGCCATCACTGCGGCGTCGTACTGCAACGGACCATCGATAACCAGGTCAGGACGTTTTTCTTGAGCAATACGTGTAGCTTCACGTACTTTCTCAACGTCGCTACCTGCACCAGAAGTCCCGGTGGAGTAGGACAGCATTGCAACGCGTGGGTCGATACCGAATGCAGCAGCGGAATCCGCAGACTGAATGGCGATTTCTGCCAGTTGTTCAGCAGTTGGATCCGGGTTGATCGCGCAGTCGCCGTAAACATAAACCTGTTCTGGCAGCAGCATGAAGAACACAGAAGAAACCAAAGAGCTGCCTGGTGCAGTTTTGATCAGCTGCAACGGTGGACGAATGGTGTTCGCGGTGGTGTGAACAGCACCGGAAACCAGACCGTCAACTTCGTCTTGCTCAAGCATCAATGTACCCAGCACTACGTTGTCTTCCAGTTGCTCACGCGCAACGGCTTCGGTCATGCCTTTGCTCTTACGCAGCTCAACCAGACGTGCAACGTAGCTTTCGCGAACCACTTCAGGGTCAACGATTTCGATGCCTGCACTCAACTCAACGCCTTGTGCTGCTGCAACACGGGTGATTTCATCCGGGTTACCCAACAGTACGCAAGTTGCGATACCACGTTCAGCACAGATAGATGCCGCTTTCACGGTACGTGGCTCTTCGCCTTCCGGCAGCACAACACGTTTACCGGCTTTACGCGCCAGTTCAGTCAGCTGGTAGCGGAACGCTGGAGGAGACAGACGACGGCTGCGCTCTGAAGTTGCAGTCAGAGACTCGATCCAGTCTGCATCGATGTGGCTTGCCACATATTCCTGCACTTTCTCGATACGCTGATGGTCATCAGTTGGGACTTCCAGGTTGAAGCTTTGCAGGCTCAGGGAAGTCTGCCAGGTGTTGGTATCAACCATGAACAGCGGCAGGCCAGTGGCAAATGCACGCTCACACAGTTTGGTGACGCGTGGGTCCATTTCGTAGCCACCAGTCAGCAGAACTGCACCGATGTCTACACCGTTCATGGCGGCCAGGCACGCGGCAACCAGCACGTCTGGACGGTCTGCAGAAGTGACCAGCAGAGAACCCGGACGGAAGTGTTCCAGCATGTGCGGGATGCTGCGCGCACAGAAGGTTACAGACTTCACGCGACGAGTTTTGATGTCGCCTTCGTTGATGATGGTTGCGTTCAGGTGACGCGCCATATCGATTGCACGTGTGGCAATCAGATCGAAGCTCCACGGCACACAACCCAGAACTGGCAGCGGGCTGTCAGCAAACAGGGATTTAGGATCGATATTAGCGATGCTCGCTTTTGTGGAGTCATCAAAAATTTCGGACAGATCGGGACGGGTACGACCCTGCTCATCAACTGGGGCATTCAGTTTGTTAATGATAACGCCAGTGATGTTGGTGTTCTTGCTGCCACCGAAGCTGCTACGAGCCAGTTCGATACGCTCTTTCATCTGCTCTGGGGAGTTGTTACCCAGGGACATGACGAAGACGATTTCAGCGTTCAGTGTTTTTGCGATTTCGTAGTTCAGAGACTGCGCAAACTGATGTTTACGAGTCGGAACCAGACCTTCAACCAGAACCACTTCAGCGTCTTTGCTGCTGGTGTGGAAGTTGGCGATGATCTCTTCCATCAGCACGTCTTGTTGGTTGCTGGACAACAGCGACTCAACGTGGTTCATGTGCAGCGGTTCAGCAGTAGGGATGCTGGAGTTTGCACGCACGATGCTGGTGGTTTGATCTGGAGTATCGTCACCGGTACGCGGTTGGGCGATAGGTTTGAAAACGCTAAGGCGAACGCCTTTTTGTTCCATAGCACGGATAACACCAAGGCTGACGCTGGTCAGGCCGACGCTGGTTCCGGTAGGGATCAACATAATAGTACGGGACACGGTATAACCTCTTTGTCTTTACCCTTCATACTTCAAGTTGCAGGGGTGTTGACTGCAACTCGAATTATTTTGGGTATAGCCCCTTTCAGGGTTCAGAAAACAACACCGCCAGCGAAGGCTGGCGGTAAGGAGAATCAAGCGGTCAGGCGAGATGCATCCTGAGCGATAACCAGTTCTTCGTTGGTCGGAATGACCATCGCAGGAACGGTACCCTCTTTGTTGATGTAGCCTGATTTGCCGAAACGAGCAGCCAGGTTGCGTTCGTGGTCAACTTCAAAGCCCAGAACGCCCAGTTTGCCCAGAGACAGTTCACGTACCATTGCTGCGTTTTCACCAATACCACCAGTGAACACAACGCCGTCCAGACGACCTTCCATCAGCGCAGTGTAAGAGCCGATGTATTTCGCCAGGCGATGGCAGAACACGTCCATTGCACGTTTAGCATCTTCTTTAGTGGTGTAGTTATCTTCAACATAACGGCAGTCGCTGGTGACTTCAGTCAGACCCAACAGGCCAGATTCTTTAGTCAGCATTTTGTTGATGTCATCAACGCTCATGCCCAGGGAGTCATGCAGGTGGAAGATAATCGCAGGATCTATGTCACCAGAACGAGTACCCATTACCAGGCCTTCCAGTGGAGTCAGACCCATAGAGGTGTCAACACACTGGCCGTTACGGATAGCAGAAACAGAACCGCCGTTGCCCAGGTGGCAAGTGATGATGTTCACTTCTTCCACTGGCTTGTTCAGCATTTTTGCGGCTTCTTGAGTCACATAGAAGTGGCTGGTGCCGTGTGCGCCGTAGCGACGAACGCCGTGCTCTTTGTACAGTTTGTACGGCAGAGCATAGAGGTAAGATTCTTCTGGCATGGTCTGATGGAACGCGGTGTCAAACACAGCAACGTTTTTATCAGCCAGTTTAGGGAAGGATTTCAGTGCTTCTGCGATACCGATCAGGTGCGCCGGGTTATGCAGTGGTGCAAAAGAAGCAGTATCTTTGATACCCTGAATCACGGTCTCGTCGATAACAACGGAGCTGGTGTACTTCTCGCCGCCGTGAACAACACGGTGACCGATAGCAGTCAGCTGCTCGGACAATTCAGGTTTTTGTGCCAAAATGGTATTAACCATAAAGTTCAGAGCTTCGCTGTGAGCGGCGCCTGCGCCCAAAGCCGCTTCTTGTTTACCGCCATCCATTTTCCACTTGATACGTGCTTCAGGAAGATGGAAACATTCGGCTAAACCAGAGAGGTACTCATCACCGTTTAACGCATCAATAATTGCGAATTTCAGTGAAGAGCTACCGCAGTTCAGAACCAGTACTAGCTTACTCGACATGGAAGTACCTACTTTTATACGTGGCTAAAAAAACGTCAGTGAGTCTCTCAGCGTAGCGCATGATGAGCCTGACATTTATGATTAACGTCATGCCAGAAGCGTTTTTTTTGGCATGGCGAATAAATACTCTAATGTTTACGCCATCTTGCACGTTTATTCGGCGATGGCTAACAGAGCAAAAATTTGACAACCTGCGGTTTCCCTTCTATGGCCGTCAAAGGCCGGCACAGGATACCTGATTGCGATGGCTAAAGACAAAAGTTTTTGAACCATGTAATTTAGAGTTGTTAAGTTGCACAAAAATTTTATTTTTTATATGTGAAGTTGAGGTAAAGCCATGTCAACACCCCAAAATAGCCATGTAAGTTGGTTTAGTCTGTTCAGCCGTGGACAACACTATTCAAAGACCTGGCCTGTTGATAAACGCCTCGCGCCTATCTTTGTAGAAAACCGTGTGATCCGCGCCACGCGTTTTGCCATCCGCTTTATGCCTCCACTCGCTGTGTTTACGCTGACCTGGCAAATTGCCCTTGGCGGCCAACTTGGCCCCGCCGTTGCCACCGCTTTATTCGCCTGTAGTCTGCCGATGCAGGGGTTATGGTGGTTAGGTAAACGTTCCGTGACGCCACTTCCGCCATCCATTTTGAGCTGGTTCTACGAAGTCCGTGGCAAATTGCAGGAAGCTGGGCAGGCGCTGGCGCCAATCGAAGGCAAGCCAGACTACCAGGCGCTGGCAGAAGTTTTGAAACGTGCGTTCAAGCAGTTGGATAAAACTTTTCTGGATGATTTGTAAAGTCCCTGCCGTTACGCATATAAAGAAGGATATTTTTTCGCAGGATTAATCCTGCGCAACAGGAGCTAAGAAATGGAAATGACTAACGCCCAGCGTCTGATTTTATCTAATCAGTACAAAATGATGACCATGCTCGACCCGGACAACGCCGAGCGTTATCGTCGCCTGCAAACGATCATCGAGCGCGGTTACGGCCTACAAATGCGCGAACTGGATCGGGAGTTCGGTGAGCTGACGGAAGAAACCTGCCGCACAGTTATCGATATCATGGAGATGTATCACGCTCTGCATGTCTCCTGGACTAACCTGAAAGACAACCAGGAAATCGACGAGCGTCGTGTGACTTTCCTTGGTTTTGATGCAGCAACTGAAGCGCGTTTCCTGGGCTATGTTCGCTTTATGGTGAACATAGAAGGCCGTTATGCTCATTTTGATGCGGGCACTCATGGCTTCAATGCGCAGACCCCAATGTGGGAAAAATATCAGCGTATGTTAAAAGTCTGGCAGTCTTGCCCACGTCAGTACCATTTAAGTGCGAACGAGATCGCGCAAATTATTAATGCCTGAGGGGAGAAGCGTAGTGAAGTGCAAAGGTTTCTTGTTTGATTTGGATGGGACGCTGGTTGATTCTCTGCCAGCCGTCGAACGAGCCTGGATTAACTGGGCAAAGCGCTTCGATATTTCGCCACAGGAAGTTTTAGGTTTCATTCATGGTAAACAGGCGATCACTTCGTTACGTCACTTTATGGCGGGCGCGCCTGAAGAAGAGATTCAGCAGGAGTTTTTGCGTCTTGAAAAAATCGAGTCTGAAGACACCGACGGCATTGTGGCGCTGCCTGGTGCCGTTGAGCTGCTGGCTCATTTGAACGAAGCGGGCATTCCGTGGGCTATCGTGACTTCGGGTTCATACCCGGTAGCGTCTGCTCGTCGTGCTGCGGGTGGTTTACCTAAGCCCGAAGTGCTGGTCACCGCTGAACGTGTTGCTCGTGGGAAGCCAGAGCCTGATGCCTACTTGCTCGGTGCGCAACTGCTTGGCCTCGAGCCAGAAGAGTGCGTAGTGGTCGAAGACGCGCCAGCTGGCGTGTTGTCGGGTTTAGCCGCGGGCTGCCATGTGATAGCCGTTAATGCTCCAGTAGATACGCCACGCCTTGAGCATGTCGATTATGTGTTGCATTCACTGACTGAGCTTCTGGTTCAAAAGTTGTCTGATGGCACCGTCGAAGTGTTTAGAAAACACTGAACACATGATTTAGCCCCGCGATAGCGGGGCTTTTTTATGGCAAAATTTTATCCCCCTGAGACAACTACATAAGGAATTGTTTTGAACTCAGAACTGGTTTGGGTTTTATCACTCTTAGCGATTGCAGTGGTGATGTTCGCCACTGGTAAAGTACGTATGGATGCGGTCGCATTACTGGTTATCATCGCTTTTGTCCTTAGCGGGACACTCACTCTTAGCGAAGCCTTCTCGGGCTTTAGCGACCCCAACGTTATTCTGATTGCTGCGTTATTTATTATTGGCGATGGCCTGGTGCGCACCGGCGTTGCCACCAAAATGGGCTCCTGGCTGGTGGATGTGGCGGGCAGCAGTGAAACCAAAATGCTGGTTTTGCTGATGCTAACCGTTGCCGGACTGGGCGCATTTATGAGCTCGACGGGTGTGGTGGCGATCTTTATCCCCGTAGTACTCAGCGTTTCAATGCGCATGAAAATTTCACCGTCGCGCTTAATGATGCCCCTGAGTTTTGCGGGGCTGATAAGCGGCATGATGACGCTGGTCGCGACTCCGCCAAACCTGGTGGTGAACAGCGAACTGTTGCGCGAAGGTTTGCAGGGCTTTCAATTCTTTAGTGTTACGCCAATCGGTCTGGTTATTTTGCTGTTGGGCATCGGCTACATGCTTATCGCACGCTTTGCGTTAAACGGGCAGAAAAAAGACGACGGCAAACAACACTGGCGACGCCGCACGTTTCGCGATCTGATTAAAGATTATCGGCTAACCGGACGCGCGCGTCGTCTGGCGATTCGCCCTGGCTCACCGATGGTTGGTCGCCGTCTTGATGATTTAAAGCTGCGTGAGCGCTATGGCGCAAACGTGATTGGCCTTGAGCGTTGGCGCAAATTCCGCAAGGTTATCGTTAATGTTACGGGCGTCACCGAATTCCGCGCTCGCGACGTTTTGCTAATCGATATGTCGGCTTCTGAAGTCGATCTGCGTGAGTTTTGTAGCGAGCAAATGCTGGAGCCGATGATACTGCGCGGCGAGTATTTCTCGGACCAGGCGCTGGATGTTGGCATGGCGGAAGTGTCGCTTATCCCGGAATCAGAATTAATTGGGCAAACGCTGCGCGAAATAGGTTTCCGTACACGCTACGGATTGAACGTTGTCGGGTTGCGTCGCAATGGCGCAGCGCTGGAAGGTCTGCTGGTAGATGAAGCTTTGCAATTGGGCGATATTTTGCTGGTGGTCGGTGACTGGAAACTGATTAGCCAGCTGCAACTAAAAGGCCGAGATTTTCTGGTACTCAATTTGCCAGTGGAAGAGGGGGAGGCATCACCTGCTCACAGCCAGGCTCCCCACGCGATTTTCTGCCTGGCGCTGATGGTTGCCCTGATGCTGACTGACGAAATCCCTAATACCATTGCGGCGATTATCGCTTGTTTGTTGATGGGCAAATTCCGCTGCATCGACATGGAAAGTGCTTATAAAGCGGTGCATTGGCCAAGCATTATCTTGATTGTCGGGATGATGCCGTTTGCACTTGCGCTGCAAAAAACCGGTGGCGTGGATTTGATAGTTAACGGGCTGATGCAGATGGGTGGGGGTTATGGCCCATACCTGATGTTGGTTTGCCTGTTCGTTATGTGCGCCGCGATTGGTCTGTTTATCTCGAACACGGCAACGGCGGTTCTGATGGCACCGATTGCGTTAGCGGCGGCAAAAACGATGGGCGTCTCGCCTTATCCATTTGCGATGATTGTGGCGCTTGCAGCCTCTGCGGCATTTATGACTCCGGTATCTTCACCGGTTAATACTCTGGTCCTGGGGCCGGGGAACTATAAGTTCAGTGATTTTGTGAAGATGGGCGTGCCATTTACCGTCATCGTGATGGTGGTGAGTGTGGTGATGGTGCCGATGCTGTTTCCATTCTAAAACAACCCTCACCCCGACCCTCTCCCTGAGGGAGAGGGGGAGCACCAATCCGAATGATTCCCTCTCCTGGGGGAGGGGGAACACCAATCCGGACAATTCCCTCTCCCTGAGGGAGAGGGGGAGCTCCAATCCGAATGATTCCCTCTCCTGGGTGAGGAGGAGCACCAATCCGAATGATCCCCTCTCCTGGGGGAGAGGGTTAGGGTGAGGGCGCAATATCCAGAGTTAAAGCGGCGAATCCTGGCTAATCTCATCGAGCGAAAGCTGGAAACTTGGCACAAACACATTCATGAAGTAATCCATCTCTTCGCTGTGGCGATCCGCCAGCGTTTTTTCGAGTCGGCTTTTTGCCAGCAAGAATTCATTGTTACCCGCAGAGAGTTCTTCGAGGCATTTCAGATACGCACATAGCGCATCAGCCTGTTTGACGATGGCGCGATCTTCTTCGCTGCTCTGATGTTCATCAATTAGCGGTGCCCAAATATCGCGTAACTCTTCTGGCACCATATCGATCAATTTCTGCTGCGCAATTTTCTCGATAGCTTTGTATTCGTGGGCTATTTGCGTGTTGAAATATTTCACCGGAGTCGGCAGGTCACCGGTCAGCACTTCACTGGCGTCGTGATACATCGCTAAGAGTGCGACATGCTCAGCGTTAACCTGCCCGTTAAATTTTCGGTTCTTGATCACGGCTAAGGCATGAGCAACCATCGCGACTTGTAGACTATGCTCCGAAACATTTTCGGTACGCACATTGCGCATCAGTGGCCAACGATTGATTAATTTCAGACGTGAAAGGTGGGCAAAGAAATGGCTCTGGCTCATGGGTACACTCGGGGTCTACTGCAAAGAAAACCATTGTGCGGGGAGTCGGGGGAAGATGCAAACATCTCCCCCCGTGGGTATTACTGGTGGTAATGACCGAGGAAGCGACCAAACTTATTGATAGCCATATCCAGCTCATCAACGCGCGGTAAAGTCACGATACGCACATGATCAGGCCACGGCCAGTTAAACGCTGTTCCTTGAACTAACAGCACTTTTTCTTGCAACAAGAAATCCAGCACCATTTTTTGGTCGTCATGGATATTAAAGCGCTTAGCGTCAATTTTAGGGAACATATACAGCGCACCGCGTGGTTTCACGCATGACACCCCGGGAATATCGTTTAGCAATTCCCATGCCCGGTTACGCTGTTCATACAGACGCCCACCCGGTGCAATAAATTCGCTGATGCTTTGATAACCGCCAAGTGCGGTTTGAATGGAATGCTGTGCCGGAACGTTGGCACACAGGCGCATTGACGCCAGCATCTCCAGCCCTTCAATATAACCTTTCGCGTGTTTCTTCGGCCCATTCAGAACCATCCAGCCCTGGCGGAAACCGGCAACACGGTAAGTTTTCGACAAACCATTAAAGGTAATTGTCAGCAGATCTGGCGCGAGTGCTGCAATTGAATGGTGCTGGGCTTCGTCGTACAGAATCTTGTCGTAAATTTCATCCGCAAAAATAATCAAATTATGCTGGCGGGCGATTTCAACAATTTCCAGCAGCAGTTCTTTGGAATAGACCGCACCGGTAGGGTTGTTCGGGTTAATAATCACAATACCGCGGGTACGAGGTGTGATTTTAGAACGAATATCGTCAAGGTCCGGGAACCAGTCGGACGACTCATCACATAAATAGTGAACAGCTTTGCCACTCGATAGTGAAACTGCGGCGGTCCATAAAGGATAATCAGGCGCAGGGACCAGCATCTCATCACCGCTGTTAAGCAATGCCTGCATAGATTGAACAATAAGTTCAGATACACCGTTACCGATGTAGATGTCTTCAACCGTCACATCCCGCATTTCACGTGCCTGATAATGCTGCATGATGGCTTTACGTGCGGAGTAGAGTCCTTTCGAGTCGCAATACCCTTGCGCTGTAGGCAGGTTACGAATCACATCGACAAGGATCTCATCCGGGGCATCAAAGCCGAATGGCGCTGGGTTGCCAATATTCAGTTTGAGGACTTTGTTTCCTTCTTCTTCGAGGCGTTTCGCCTCTTTGAGAACCGGGCCACGGATGTCGTAACAGACGTTATCAAGTTTGCTGGATTTTTCGATTGGGGACATGAACCTGACCTTAAATGTTAGCGCCACTTCCTGCCGTGGAAGCGACCAGGGAACAATGTACTCCTGCGCCGCACAGATTTGAAGGTTATCGAAGCGCCAAATAGTAATAAATCTTCAATTTTGAGAGTGGTAGTAAATTGCTGTTGAATAGTGATTTTGCAGGATTATATGTTGATAATCATATCAATATTGACCGAAAATATAGGTTATCGAGTTACTTGCCATGGTAGTCACTGCGTTAATGCATAGAGTGTAGTCAGTCATGCTGACCGAGATGCGAATTATATTGAGTAATAGTTAAGGAAAATTGAATATTCATGCTTATGGTTAAATGAAGTGCATTAGTGCGAGTTAATAATATGTATATAAAAATAACCGAGTATGTGATTAATATAAACAAGGAATATAGTTAAATTGCTTCTCTTTTAGCTTGTAGAATTTTGGACATTTCTGTGAATAAGCTACTGATGAATGAATTAAAAAAGAGAATGAGATCGGATAATTCGCAACAAAAGTTATGGGATGGCGTGTTTTGCGGTAAGATACACTACTGAAAATGGTAGGTGGTTTTCGGTATAAATAACGCAACTCCATGTTTTATGGTGGGTTGGTTTGTCTGCGTTGTAGTGTGTCAATTGCCAGTACAATGAAGTGACTTAAAGAAAATCCCCATCCTGTTTACACTTGTTTCTGCTATGAGTTGAATAAATAAAGCTCAGTACTGAAGTGGATTTACAATAATTACTCAGTTTTAATTTCAGTGACTAGTACGTTAAGACGAATGTTTGTATGTTGTTAACGACAGTATAATATCCCAGAAATACGTGCTTTGCATTATTGCTTCGCGTACCTCTGGCAGTATGAAAAATAAATAAGTCAGAACGGCTGTCAGGATGACGGTGCTCCCCTTCGGGAGGCGTTCTGTAAAAGGGAATTGCTTTATCTTTTTGATAAATCACAGCAATAAAACTAAGGCAGACTCGTAAGAGCAACCTGATAGTGAAAAAATTATGATTAACGCAAATCGTCCGATACTCAATCTCGACCTCGATCTGCTCAGGACTTTTGTTGCCGTAGCGGATCTGAATACTTTTGCCGCTGCAGCCGTTGCGGTTTGCCGCACTCAATCGGCTGTAAGCCAGCAGATGCAGCGCCTTGAACAGTTAGTAGGAAAAGAGCTTTTTGCCCGTCATGGCCGTAATAAACTGCTGACCGAGCACGGTATCCAGCTCCTTGGTTATGCGCGAAAGATTCTGCGTTTTAATGATGAAGCTTGTACTTCGCTAATGTTTAGTAATTTGCAGGGCGTATTAACGATTGGAGCATCTGATGAAACTGCAGATACCATCCTGCCGTTTCTGCTTAACCGGATAAGCTCGGTGTACCCTAAATTGGCGTTGGATGTGCGTGTTAAACGTAATCCGTTTATGGTTGAAATGCTTAATCAGCAGGAAGTGGATCTCGTCGTCACGACCTCGAAACCTGCGCATTTTGAATCCATTGTGTTACGGACTTCGCCAACTTTATGGTACTGCGCCGCTGATTACGTGTTCCAGAAAGGTGAAACGGTGCCTTTAGTGGTGCTCGATAACCCTAGCCCGTACCGTGACATGATGATTGAACAACTCAACGCTGCACGCATTCCGTGGCGTATTGCTTATGTTGCGTCAACACTTTCTGCTGTACGCGCTGCGGTAAAAGCCGGGTTGGGGATTACATCACGGCCTGTAGAAATGATGAGCCCAGAACTGCGCGTGCTTGGAGGTGCCGATGGTTTGCCAGCGATGCCTGATACGCAATACATGCTGTGCCGTAATTTACAAACCACTAATGATTTAGCTCAGGCTATTTTCAGTGCGCTGGAAAACAACCCGAATCCATATCGTTACGTGGTTTCCTCAGACGAGGACGGCGATACCATGTTGATGGAAGGCGATTTCGAGTAACGCATTCCCCGTCATAATTCGAGTAGCAGGGGTGTTGGCTGCACTATTCGGCTCATCCATGAGCCTCACCCCTTTGGGGCCGCCGCAAGCGGCGTTCAAATCTGCTCCGGGCAGATTTGTCACAATCCCCAGTCACTTACTCAAGTAAGCTCCTGGGGATTTGCTCCCTTGCCGCCTACCTGCAACTCGAATTATTTAGGGGATGTAGCCGTCATACGGGTTTGTTAGTAACAATTTATGAAATTCGAAAACAGGTCATTGAGCACTTTTTGGGTCTCAATGGCTTGTTTTTTAATCAGTGAACGTTAAGTTGACGGGGGTTTTGTAAAAACACGTTTTAAAACAATCTACTTTACCTCCTCTTTGTCGCCTGTCTTCTCCTGCTAGCCTACTAATCAACTCGTGTTTAATTGTTAAAAAATACGCTGCAATGTTGTCATTTTTTGATATGAATTAACAGAAGCGTGTCTCAGATCAAGAAAATACTCCCTATAGGGGGGATGAATAGTTGAGAAATCCTGCCAAAATAGAGCAGCAGTTAATTTTTTCCTCCTTAACGGACACGATTCACCTTCATTAAAACCGAGTTAATAACTCGGCGTTACTAGCTTTTAAGGCACTTAATGTTAATGAAGTTGGCTTCATGTAAATTAATGTGTGGATACTTTTGTTAAAGTTGACAAAAGGTTATAGAAAGGAGTAAAAAACCCCATCAATGTGCTGGTAAAGTTTTGATTCCGGCAGTTATTGTAAGGTTTATTGTTCCTCCCCATGAATCGATGTGGTGTTCATCTGCCAGCAAGAGCAGAGACTTTGGCGCCACTTTTGATGAGTAAGCAATGAGTATGTCAACATCCACTGAAGTTATCGCTCACCATTGGGCGTTCGCAGTCTTTCTTATTGTTGCCATAGGCCTGTGTTGCGTAATGCTTCTCGGGGCCTGGTTCCTTGGCGGGAGAGCTAAGGGTCGGCACAAAAACACTCCCTTCGAGTCAGGTATCGACTCAGTTGGTACAGCGCGCTTACGCCTATCCGCTAAGTTCTACTTGGTTGCCATGTTCTTCGTCATCTTCGACGTGGAAGCCTTGTATCTCTACGCGTGGTCAGTGTCTATTCGTGAAAGCGGATGGGTAGGCTTCGTCGAGGCCGCAATTTTCATTTTTGTGCTACTGGCAGGCCTGGTGTATCTCGTGCGCATTGGCGCGCTTGATTGGACTCCCGCGCGTTCGCGTCGCGCCCATATCAACCCAGAAACCGACAGTATTACTAACCGTCATACGCAGTAAAAATGAGGCAATAAGATGGACTATACGCTCACCCGCATAGACCCCGACGGTGAGAACGACCGTTACCCCCTGCAAAAACAGGAGATCGTAACCGATCCTCTTGATCAAGAAATCAACCGTAGCGTGTACATGGGCAAGCTCGAACATGCCATGCACGATATGGTGAACTGGGGGCGTAAAAACTCAATTTGGCCTTATAACTTTGGCCTTTCTTGCTGCTACGTTGAGATGGTGACCTCGTTTACCGCGGTTCATGACGTGGCACGTTTTGGTGCCGAAGTACTGCGTGCATCTCCGCGTCAGGCCGACCTGATGGTGATTGCAGGAACCTGCTTTACCAAAATGGCTCCCGTTATTCAGCGCCTTTACGATCAAATGCTTGAGCCAAAATGGGTGATCTCGATGGGTGCCTGCGCTAACTCCGGCGGCATGTACGACATCTACTCTGTGGTACAGGGCGTGGATAAATTCCTGCCTGTGGATGTTTACATCCCTGGTTGCCCACCGCGCCCGGAAGCTTACATGCAGGCTCTGATGCTGCTGCAAGAATCCATTGGCAAAGAGCGTCGTCCATTGTCCTGGGTTGTTGGCGATCAAGGTGTTTATCGCGCCAACATGCAGTCAGAACGTGAACGTAAACGTGGCGAGCGTATCGCTGTCACCAACTTGCGGACACCAGACGAGATTTAATATGCGCCTGTGGGCAGTGTGAGTTTACTTCGCATATCAATAATACTAGCGCGAAGCCACTGCTGACAGTCACCACAGTACCATTTGCAATGGTGAGAATTATGACCGATTTAACTGCGCATGATGCCAACCAGGAAGCCTGGCAAACCCGTGACCATTTAGATGATCCGGTAATTGGCGAACTGCGTAACCGTTTTGGGCCGGATGCCTTCACTGTTCAGCCAACCCGCACTGGTGTTCCGGTGGTCTGGGTTAAGCGAGAGCAATTACTCGAAGCAGTCGATTTCTTAAAGAAACTTCCGAAGCCCTATGTCATGTTGTTCGACTTACACGGCATGGATGAACGTCTTCGTACTCACCGCAACGGTTTACCGGCTGCGGATTTTTCCGTTTTCTACCACCTGATTTCTATCGATCGCAACCGCGATATCATGCTCAAGGTGGCGCTGTCTGAAAACGATCTGAATGTACCGACAATCACCAAACTTTTCCCGAATG
This sequence comes from Buttiauxella sp. S19-1, assembly GCF_022134725.1. Lineage (NCBI taxonomy): Bacteria > Pseudomonadati > Pseudomonadota > Gammaproteobacteria > Enterobacterales > Enterobacteriaceae > Buttiauxella > Buttiauxella sp. S19-1. The sequence continues at coordinate 9,037 of NZ_JAHWLU010000044.1, read as the reverse complement.
CCAACTGGTATGAGCGTGAAACCTGGGAAATGTTTGGCATTACCTTTAATGGCCACCCGCACCTGACGCGCATCATGATGCCGCCAACGTGGGAAGGCCATCCGCTGCGTAAAGATTATCCGGCGCGTGCCACCGAATTCGATCCGTTTGAATTGACCAAACAGAAAGAAGACCTCGAGATGGAAGCGCTGACCTTCAAGCCTGAAGAGTGGGGCATGAAGCGCAGCAGCGAGCATGAAGATTTCATGTTCCTGAACCTCGGTCCAAACCACCCATCCGCGCACGGTGCATTCCGTATCGTTCTGCAACTCGACGGTGAAGAGATTGTCGATTGCGTACCGGACATCGGTTACCACCACCGTGGTGCTGAGAAAATGGGCGAGCGTCAGTCCTGGCACAGCTACATTCCGTATACCGACCGTATCGAGTATCTCGGCGGTTGCGTAAACGAAATGCCATACGTGTTAGCGGTTGAAAAACTGGCGGGTATCAAGGTTCCTGAACGTGTAGACGTTATCCGCGTCATGCTGTCTGAACTGTTCCGTATCAACAGCCACCTGCTGTACATCTCCACGTTTATTCAGGACGTGGGCGCGATGACTCCGGTGTTCTTCGCCTTTACTGACCGTCAGAAAATTTATGACCTGGTTGAAGCAATTACCGGTTTCCGTATGCACCCGGCCTGGTTCCGTATCGGCGGTGTGGCTCACGACTTACCAAACGGTTGGGAACGTCTGCTCAAAGAGTTCCTCGACTGGATGCCAAAACGTCTGGATTCCTACGAGAAAGCTGCGCTGCGTAACACCATCCTGAAAGGTCGTTCTCAGGGCGTTGCTGCCTATGGCAAGAAAGAAGCGCTGGAGTGGGGCACCACCGGTGCTGGCTTGCGCGCAACGGGCGTTGACTTCGATATCCGTAAAGCTCGCCCTTACTCTGGTTATGAAAACTTCGACTTCGAAATCCCGGTCGGCGGTGGCGTCAGTGACTGCTACACCCGCGTGATGTTGAAAGTTGAAGAGCTTCGCCAGAGCTTGCGCATTCTTGACCAGTGTCTGAAAAACATGCCTGCTGGCCCGTTCAAAGCTGACCATCCGCTGACAACGCCGCCGCCGAAAGAGCGCACGCTGCAGCATATCGAAACCCTGATCACTCACTTCCTGCAAGTTTCGTGGGGCCCGGTGATGCCGGCTAACGAATCCTTCCAGATGATTGAAGCGACGAAAGGGATTAACAGTTACTACCTGACCAGCGACGGCAGCACCATGAGCTACCGTACCCGTATTCGTACTCCGAGCTTTGCGCACTTGCAGCAAATCCCGTCGGCGATTCGCGGCAGCCTGGTTTCTGACCTGATTGTCTATCTGGGTAGTATCGATTTTGTAATGTCTGATGTGGATCGCTAACTATGCACGATAAACAACAACCCCAGGCAGAAGCCTTTGAGCTGAGTCAATTCGAGCGTGATGCGATTGAGCACGAAAAACATCATTACGAAGATGCTCGCGCAGCGTCTATCGAAGCGCTGAAGATTGTTCAGAAGCAGCGTGGCTGGGTGCCTGACGGCGCGATTTATGCCATCGCTGAAGTTCTGGGCATTCCAGCCAGCGACGTAGAAGGTGTTGCCACATTCTACAGCCAGATTTTCCGCCAGCCGGTAGGCCGCCACGTTATTCGCTATTGCGATAGCGTGGTTTGCCACATTACGGGCTACCAGGGCATTCAGTCGGCAATCGAAGCAAAACTGGACATCAAACCGGGTCAAACCACGTTTGATGGTCGCTTTACCCTGCTGCCAACCTGCTGTCTGGGTAACTGCGATAAAGGGCCGACCATGATGATTGATGAGGACACTCACAGCCATCTGACGCCGGAAGCGATCCCTGACTTGCTGGAGCAGTACAAATGAAAACCGTTATTCGTACTGCCGAAACCCATCCGCTGACCTGGCGGCTGCGTGATGACAAACAGCCGGTCTGGCTGGATGAATATCGCAGCAAAAACGGCTACGAGGGTGCTCGTCTTGCGCTGACTGGCCTGGCACCGGATGAAGTCGTTAATCGTGTTAAAGACTCTGGCCTGAAAGGGCGCGGCGGTGCGGGCTTCTCCACCGGTCTGAAGTGGAGCCTGATGCCGAAAGACGAGTCCATGAACATCCGTTACCTGCTGTGTAATGCCGATGAAATGGAACCGGGTACTTATAAAGACCGTTTGCTGATGGAGCAACTGCCACACCTGTTGGTGGAAGGCATGCTGATTTCTGCATTCGCCCTGAAAGCTTACCGCGGTTACATCTTCCTGCGCGGCGAGTATATCGAAGCGGCTGTGCATCTGCGCCGCGCGATTGCTGAGGCGACCGAAGCGGGCTTGCTGGGCAAAAACATTCTCGGTTCTGGTTTTGATTTTGAGCTGATCGTACATACCGGTGCCGGGCGTTATATCTGTGGTGAAGAAACCGCGCTGATTAACTCCCTGGAAGGCCGCCGTGCGAACCCACGTTCAAAACCCCCATTCCCTGCTTCAAGCGGCGTGTGGGGTAAACCAACGTGTGTAAACAACGTTGAAACCCTGTGCAACGTGCCAGCGATTCTGGCCAACGGCGTGGAGTGGTATCAAGGCATTTCGACCAGCAAAGATGCTGGCACCAAGCTGATGGGCTTCTCTGGTCGTGTGAAAAACCCAGGCGTTTGGGAGTTACCGTTCGGTACCACCGCGCGTGAAATTCTCGAAGATTACGCTGGTGGCATGCGCGATGGCCTGAAATTCAAAGCCTGGCAGCCGGGTGGGGCAGGGACGGATTTCCTGACCGAATCACACCTTGATCTGCCGATGGAATTCGAAAGCATTGGTAAAGCGGGTAGCCGTTTAGGTACCGCACTGGCGATGGCCGTAGACCATGAAATTGGTATGGTGCCGCTGGTTCGTAACCTGGAAGAGTTCTTCTCCCGTGAATCGTGCGGCTGGTGTACACCTTGCCGTGACGGTCTGCCGTGGAGCGTGAAAATACTGCGTGCGCTGGAACGTGGCGAAGGCCAGCCTGGGGATATCGAGACACTTGAGCAACTGTGTCGTTTCCTTGGGCCAGGTAAAACCTTCTGTGCGCATGCGCCAGGTGCGGTTGAGCCATTGCAGAGCGCGATTAAATATTTCCGCGAAGAATTCGAAGCAGGCATTGCCAAACAAGATTTCGGTAACACCCGTGCCATTACGGGCATTCAGCCGAACTTGTTAAAAGCGCGCTGGTAACACCTGACAACAAGTTTGCAGGTTATAAAATTTTATAATTAATGCCTGAAAAGTAATCAAGAATTTCGCACTGAGGCAAGGCGGCAAAGGAGTGAATCCCTGGGAGTTTAGTTAACTAAATGACCAGGGTGAGCGAGAGAAGCCAACGCAGTCGCAGTGTGAAAGACGAAGATTATTCAGGCCAACTGGAAGCATGCTGACTATGGCTACGATTCATGTAGACGGCAAAGAATATGAGGTAAACGGGTCAGATAACCTGCTACAAGCATGTCTGTCTCTCGGCCTCGATATTCCTTATTTTTGCTGGCACCCGGCGCTAGGCAGCGTCGGTGCTTGCCGCCAGTGCGCGGTGAAGCAATATCAAAACGCAGAAGATCTCCGTGGCCGCCTGGTGATGTCTTGTATGACACCCGCCTCTGACGGCACGTTTATCTCCATTGACGATAGCGAAGCGAAAGAATTCCGTGAAAGCGTGGTTGAGTGGTTAATGACTAACCACCCGCACGACTGCCCGGTTTGTGAAGAAGGTGGCAACTGCCATCTGCAAGATATGACGGTGATGACCGGCCATAGCTTCCGTCGCTACCGCTTCACTAAACGTACTCACCGCAATCAGGATCTCGGCCCATTCATCTCTCACGAAATGAACCGCTGTATCGCCTGCTACCGCTGTGTGCGTTATTACAAAGATTACGCTGACGGCACCGATTTGGGTGTTTACGGCGCGCACGATAACGTCTACTTCGGTCGTCCTGAAGACGGTACGCTGGAAAGTGAATTCTCCGGTAACCTGGTAGAAATCTGCCCGACCGGCGTATTCACAGATAAAACGCACTCCGAGCGTTATAACCGTAAGTGGGACATGCAGTTCGCACCAAGCATCTGCCAGCAGTGCAGCATCGGCTGTAACACCAGCCCGGGTGAGCGCTACGGTGAACTGCGTCGTATCGAAAACCGTTACAACGGCACCGTGAACCATTACTTCCTGTGTGACCGTGGCCGCTTCGGTTATGGCTACGTCAACCTGAAGGATCGTCCACGTCAGCCGATCCAACGTCGTGGCGACGATCTGATCACGCTGAATGCCGATCAGGCAATGCAGGGCGCGGCAGATATTTTGCGCCAGTCGAAGAAAGTGATCGGTATCGGATCCCCACGTGCCAGCGTTGAAAGCAACTTCGCGCTGCGTGAGCTGGTCGGTGCGGACAACTTCTACACCGGTATTGCAACGGGTGAACAAGCTCGCTTGCAACTGATGCTCAAAGTGCTGCAAGAAAGCGGCATTCACACTCCAGCACTGCGTGAAATCGAATCTTACGATGCGGTTTTGGTACTCGGAGAAGACATTACTCAGACCGGTGCGCGTGTTGCGCTGGCTGTGCGTCAGGCCGTGAAAGGCAAAGCGCGTGAAATGGCAGCGGCACAGAAAGTGGCTGACTGGCAGATTGCCGCAATCCTCAACATTGGTCAGCACGCTAAACACCCACTGTTTGTCACCAATATAGACAGCACTCGTCTGGACGACATCGCAGCATGGACTTACCGCGCTCCGGTTGAAGATCAGGCTCGTCTGGGCTTTGCGGTTGCTCACGCGCTGGATAGCAATTCCCCAGCCGTTGAACTCGATCGCGACCTGAAAAACAAAGTCGACGTGATTGTGCAAGCGCTGGCGGGTGCGAAGAAACCATTGATCGTTTCCGGTACTAACGCCGGTAGCGAAGCGGTCATTCAGGCGGCAGCCAACGTGGCTAAAGCGCTGAAAGACCGTGGTGCCGATGTCGGTATCACCATGGTGGCTCGTGCGGTAAACAGCGTTGGCCTCGGTCTGATTGGCGGCGGCTCGCTTGAAGAAGCGTTGAGTGAACTGGAAAGCGGTGCTGCCGATGCGGTAGTGGTGCTGGAAAACGATCTGCATCGCCATGCTTCTGCAACTCGCGTTGATGCAGCACTGAGCAAAGCGCCGTTGGTGATGGTTATTGACCACCAACGCACGGCAATTATGGACAAAGCCCATCTGGTGCTGTCCACCGCAAGCTTCGCTGAGAGTGACGGTACGGTGATTAACAACGAAGGTCGCGCACAGCGTTTCTTCCAGGTTTATGACCCGTCTTACTATGACCACTCCGTGGTGATGCTCGAAAGCTGGCGCTGGCTGCATTCTCTGCACAGCACCGTTGAAAGCCGTGAAGTGGACTGGACGCAGTTAGATGATGTTATCGATGCATGCGTGAAAGCGTTGCCACAACTGGCCGGAATTAAAGATGCGGCACCTGATGCTAGCTTCCGTATTCGTGGTCAGAAACTGTCGCGTTCTCCAATCCGCTCCAGTGGCCGTACCGCGATGCGCGCCAATATTAGCGTGCATGAACCGCGTCAGCCGCAGGATAAAGACACCATGTTCGCCTTCTCTATGGAAGGGAACAACAGCCCGACGGCTAATCGTCAGCAAATTCCATTCGCATGGGCACCAGGCTGGAACTCACCGCAAGCATGGAACAAATTCCAGGCCGAAGTGGGTGGCAATCTGCGTCACGGCGATCCGGGTGTGCGCCTGATTGAAGCCTCCGAAACGGGTATGGATTTCTTCACTGATGTGCCGGAAATCTTCCACGCTGAAGACGGGAAATGGCGTATCGCGCCGTACTACCATCTGTTTGGTAGTGATGAAATGTCCCAGCGTTCTCCGGTGTTCCAGAGCCGTATGACTGAGCCGTACATCAAGCTTAATCCGTCTGATGCTGCAAAACTCGGTGTTAATGCGGGTAGCCTGATTTCGTTTAGCTATGAAGGCCAGACGCTAAGTCTGCCGCTGCAACTTTCCGAAGGGCTGGCGGCAGGGCAGGTAGGTTTACCGATGGGGATGCCTGGCATCGCTCCGGTACTGGCGGGTGCTTGTCTTGAAAATCTTCAGGAGGCTGGCCAATGAGTTGGTTAACACCGGATGTTATAGACATTCTGCTGAGCATTCTCAAAGCGGTCGTAATCCTGCTGGTCGTGGTGACATGCGGCGCGTTCATGAGTTTCGGTGAGCGTCGTTTGCTGGGCCTGTTCCAGAACCGTTACGGGCCAAACCGTGTGGGCTGGGGCGGTTCGCTCCAGTTAGTCGCGGACATGATCAAGATGTTCTTTAAAGAAGACTGGACTCCGCGCTTTGCGGACCGCGTCATCTTTACTCTGGCACCGATGATTGCTTTCACCTCGCTGTTGCTGGCCTTTGCTATTGTGCCGGTCAGCCCAAGCTGGGTGGTTGCCGACCTGAACATTGGTATTTTGTTCTTCCTGATGCTGGCGGGTCTGGCGGTTTACGCCGTGCTGTTCGCCGGTTGGTCAAGTAACAACAAATACTCACTGTTGGGTGCAATGCGTGCTTCTGCGCAGACACTCAGCTACGAAGTGTTCCTCGGTCTGTCTTTGATGGGCGTTGTGGCGCAGGCGGGTTCGTTCAATATGGGCGATATCGTGGATAACCAGGCGAACCTGTGGAACGTGATCCCACAGTTCTTCGGTTTTGTGACCTTCGCTATCGCAGGCGTCGCGGTTTGTCACCGTCACCCGTTTGACCAACCAGAAGCCGAGCAAGAGCTGGCCGATGGTTATCACATCGAATATTCAGGCATGAAATTTGGCCTGTTCTTCGTGGGTGAATACATCGGTATCGTGACTGTTTCTGCCCTGATTGTGACCCTGTTCTTTGGTGGCTGGCATGGCCCGTGGTTACCGCCGTTCATCTGGTTCGCGCTGAAAACCGCGTTCTTCATGATGATGTTCATTTTGATCCGTGCAGCATTACCGCGTCCACGTTATGACCAGGTAATGTCCTTCGGCTGGAAAATTTGCCTGCCGTTGACACTGGTCAATCTGCTGGTGACCGCCGCGGTCATTCTCTATCAGGCACCATAAGGGGTGAAAAAACCATGACATTGAAAGAGTTAGTGGTTGGTTTCGGCACCCAGGTACGCAGTATCTGGATGATTGGTCTGCACGCGTTTGCCAAACGCGAAACGCAGATGTATCCGGAAGAGCCAGTCTATTTACCGCCGCGCTATCGTGGCCGCATCGTGTTAACGCGCGATCCGGACGGCTCCGAGCGTTGCGTTGCCTGTAACCTGTGTGCGGTAGCCTGCCCGGTAGCCTGTATCTCTTTGCAAAAAGCAGAAACCAAAGACGGCCGCTGGTATCCAGAGTTCTTCCGTATCAACTTCTCGCGCTGCATTTTCTGTGGTTTGTGCGAAGAAGCGTGCCCAACCACGGCGATTCAGCTGACACCAGATTTCGAACTGGGTGAGTTTAAGCGCCAGGATTTGGTCTACGAAAAAGAGGATCTGCTGATTTCCGGTCCGGGCAAATACCCGGAATATAACTTCTACCGGATGGCGGGTATGGCAATCGACGGCAAAGATAAGGGCGAAGCGGAAAACGAAGCCAAGCCTATCGACGTCAAAGGCCTATTACCTTAAAGGAGCAAGGCAATGGAATTCGCTTTTTATATTTGCGCAATCATCGCGGTTGGGACCACCTTACGGGTGATCACGCATACCAATCCGGTGCATGCCTTGCTGTATCTGATCATCTCGTTGTTGGCTATCTCCGGCGTGTTCTTCGCGCTGGGAGCGTACTTTGCCGCAGCGCTTGAGATTATCGTCTACGCCGGTGCCATCATGGTGTTGTTCGTTTTCGTGGTCATGATGCTGAACCTCGGTGGTGCGGTCGTTGAACAAGAGCGCAACTGGCTGAAACCGCAGTTGTGGATTGGTCCTGGCATTTTGTCAGCCATTCTGCTTTCGGTGCTGGTGTACGCGATTCTGAGTCTTAATGACCAGGGGATCGACGGTACCTCCGTCAGTGCTAAACAAGTGGGTATCGCACTGTTTGGACCGTACGTTCTGGCAGTGGAATTAGCCTCGATGCTGTTGTTGGCGGGTCTGGTTGTGGCATTCCACCTGGGTCGTGAAGACCGTCCGGGTGAAGTGCTGAGCAACCGCCAGGCTGACCAGGCTGTGAAAAGAAAAACGGAGGAGCACGTATGATTCCGCTGCAACATGGACTTATCCTCGCGGCTATCTTGTTCGTACTGGGGCTGACTGGCCTGGTGATTCGTCGCAACCTGCTTTTCATGCTGATTAGCCTGGAAGTGATGATTAACGCCGCGGCTCTCGCCTTTGTGGTCGCGGGCAGTTATTGGGGCCAGGCTGATGGTCAGGTGATGTATATACTCGCGATTAGCTTAGCTGCTGCCGAAGCCAGTATCGGCCTCGCACTGTTACTGCAGCTCCATCGTCGTCGCCAGAGCCTGAATATCGATTCAGTAAGTGAGATGCGTGGATGAACCTTCTCTGGTTAACCATTCTTTTGCCTTTTATTGGCTTTTTGTTGTTGGCGTTCTCGCGTGGTCGTTGGTCAGAAAACCTTTCTGCCACGGTTGGGGTCGGCTCGATTGGGCTGTCCGCGTTAGTCACGGCGATTGTTGGGTTCGACTTCTTCAATAACGGGCAACAAGCCTTTACCCAGCCGTTGTGGACGTGGATGTCAGTGGGCGATTTTAATATCGGCTTCAATCTGATCCTCGACGGTTTGTCACTGACCATGCTTTCTGTGGTCACGGGTGTTGGCTTCCTGATCCACATGTACGCTTCCTGGTATATGCGTGGGGAAGAGGGCTATTCCCGCTTCTTCGCCTACACCAACCTGTTTATCGCAAGCATGGTTGTTCTGGTGCTGGGCGATAACCTGCTGCTGATGTATCTCGGCTGGGAAGGCGTGGGTCTGTGCTCGTATCTGCTGATTGGTTTCTACT
>NZ_JAHWLU010000043.1:0-37744 GCF_022134725.1 Buttiauxella sp. S19-1 | reverse complement strand
TATTTAATATGGATAGTCCTGCAACAGTTCCATTAGATAATAATCACAGCGATGCCACCTGGGTTGAAGGGCTGAAAGACAGTTTACCGATTGTCATCAGTTATATTCCGGTCGCGTTTGCGTTTGGGCTTAATGCCACGAAGCTGGGATTTACGCCACTCGAAAGCTTGTTTTTCTCCTGCATTATTTATGCCGGGGCCAGCCAGTTTGTGATAACTGCGTTACTGGCTGCGGGTAGTTCTCTGTGGGTCGCCGCCTTAACGGTGATGGCAATGGATGTGCGCCACGTGTTGTATGGCCCTTCCCTGCGTCAGCGCATCACCCGCCAGTTGAGTAAACCTAAAACCGCGATTTGGGCCTTCGGCCTGACCGACGAAGTTTTTGCCGCCGCCACCGCCAAACTGGTGCGTGATAACCGGCGCTGGAGCGAAAACTGGATGATCGGTATCGCCTTTAGTTCATGGTTTTCCTGGGTTTTAGGCACCGCGCTGGGAGCCTGGTCTGGTAATGGTTTGCTGGACCACCTGCCCGCTGTTGAAGCGGCTTTAGGCTTTATGTTGCCCGCCCTGTTCATGAGTTTCATGCTGGCGTCGTTCCAGCGTAAACAATCATGGACGGTTACCGCTTCGCTTGCTGGCGCATTGTTGGGCGTGACGCTGGTTTCTATTCCGGTGGCGATTCTTGCAGGGATTGTCTGTGGCTGTATGGCGGCATTAGTACAGGCGTTTTATCAAGGTGAACACGGATGAGTACACAAGTACTTTTGCTGGGTTTGCTGGTCGGCCTTGCCAACTATCTGTTTCGTTATTTGCCTCTGCGTATCCGGGCAAATACCACTCGTCCGGCCAAACGCGGCGCCACTGGCATACTGCTCGACAGTATCGGAATCGCATCGATTTGTGCGTTGCTGGTGGTTTCTAGTGTTCCGGAGATTATGCAGAACGCGCAACGTCTGGTCCCGACGCTTGTCGGTTTTATTATTCTCGGGCTGAGTTTTTATAAAACTCGCAGCATCATTGTCCCGACATTATTAAGTGCTCTGGGTTATGGATTAACCTGGAAACTCATGATGGTGATATCAGTCTGACCAATAAAAACGTATCAACAATACATTTACTTTATTTGTCACCATCGTTATTATATCGACCGAAACTAATGAGGTTATGCCAAAATGGATAGTTCGTTTACGCCCATTGAACAAATGCTAAAATTTCGCGCCAAACGCTATGAGGAATTCCCGTACCAGGAAGTCCTGCTGACGCGCCTTTGCATGCACATGCAGGGCAAGCTTTTGGAAAACCGCAATAAAATGCTGAAAGCTCAGGGGATTAACGAGACGCTGTTTATGGCGTTAATTACTCTTGAATCGCAGGAAAACCACAGCATCCAGCCTTCTGAATTGAGCTGTGCTTTGGGGTCTTCCCGTACTAACGCGACTCGTATTGCCGATGAACTGGAAAAGCGTGGCTGGATTGAACGCCGTGAAAGCGATAACGATCGCCGCTGCCTGCATCTGCATTTAACCGAAAAAGGTCAGGAGTTCCTGCGTCAGGTGTTACCACCGCAGCACCACTGCTTACATGAGCTGTGGTCCACGCTGAGTGGTTCGGAAAAAGAGCAGTTGGAACAGATCACCCGCAAACTGCTGACCCGCCTTGATGAAATGGACGAAAACCAGACTGTACTTGAAGCCGTGCGCTAAGTGCCGTCATCGCGTTAAATCGTAGTATCCCAAAAAAGATGAATACTGACAGGCCAGCAACTTACCTTGCTGGCCTGTTGGGTCTAACAGGTCGGCTCAGCCGATCACTATAATAAAAAAGTGTGGAGATAAGCATGAGCGCACATGCGGAGACTCAAACCTCGCAGCAGCCGGGTAACAAGAAAGGCAAACGTAAAGGTGCCTTACTTGTGTTGACCTTGCTGTTTGTCATTATTGCTGTGGCATATGGGATTTACTGGTTCTTAGTATTACGTCACTACGAAAACACGGATGATGCGTATGTGGCCGGTAATCAGGTGCAGATAATGTCCCAGGTTTCCGGAAGCGTAACTAAAGTTTGGGCAGATAATACCGACTTCGTTAAACAGGGCGATGTTCTGGTGACGCTGGACCAGGCTGACGCTGAGCAAGCCTTTGAACAAGCACAAACCGTGCTGGCTTCAAGCGTGCGCCAGACTCGTCAGTTAATGATTAACAGTAAGCAATATCAGGCCAATATTGAGCTGCAAAAGACTTCTCTGGCACAAGCTCAAAGCGACCTGAATCGCCGCGTGCCGCTGGGGAATGCAAACCTGATTGGCCGTGAAGAGTTGCAACACGCCCGAGATGCCGTCGCATCGGCTCAAGCGCAACTGGATGTTGCCATTCAACAATATAATGCCAATCAGGCCATGATCCTCGGAACCAAACTCGAAGAACAGCCAAGTGTTAAACAAGCGGCTGCCGAGTTACGTAACGCCTGGATGGCACTGCAACGGACTAAGATTGTCAGCCCAATGACCGGCTATGTTTCACGCCGTGTGGTGCAAGTTGGCGCACAGATTAGCCCGACCACACCGCTGATGGCTATCGTGCCAGCGAGTGGTTTGTGGGTTGATGCAAACTTCAAAGAAACGCAGCTTGCGCATATGCGTATTGGCCAACCGGCGACGGTCGTCAGTGATATTTACGGCGACAAAGTTGAGTACACCGGTAAAGTTGTTGGCCTGGATATGGGTACCGGCAGCGCGTTCTCTCTGCTTCCTGCACAAAACGCCACCGGTAACTGGATTAAAGTGGTTCAGCGTTTGCCGGTTCGTATTGAACTGGATGCCAAACAGCTTGAACAACATCCGCTGCGTATCGGTTTGTCGACGCTGGTGACGGTGGATACCAGTAACCGCGATGGCAGTATGCTGGCAAACACCACTCGTCACTCTCCGGTGTATGAAAGCAATGCGCGCGAGCTGAATCTTGCGCCTGCCAACGAGCTTATCAATAACATCATCCAGGCCAATGCGGGTTAACAAAGCGGAGGTTGTATGGCACAACAAAAACCGCTAGAAGGGGCACCGCTGGTCATCATGACCATCGCCTTGTCATTGGCGACCTTTATGCAGGTGCTGGACTCGACCATCGCCAACGTGGCCATTCCGACCATTGCCGGTAACCTTGGCTCGTCACTGAGCCAGGGAACCTGGGTTATCACTTCATTTGGGGTGGCAAACGCCATCTCAATTCCTATCACCGGGTGGCTTGCTAAGCGCTTTGGTGAAGTGAAGTTGTTTATGTGGTCGACGATTCTCTTCGTGTTGGCTTCATGGGCTTGCGGCGTGTCCAAAAGTCTGGAGATGCTGATCTTCTTCCGCGTTATCCAGGGGATCGTTGCCGGGCCGTTGATTCCGCTGTCGCAAAGTCTGCTGCTCAATAACTACCCGCCTGCTAAGCGAAGTATCGCGCTGGCGCTGTGGTCGATGACGGTCATCGTGGCACCGATTTGTGGGCCAATCCTCGGTGGTTTTATCAGTGATAACTACCACTGGGGTTGGATCTTCTTTATCAACGTGCCTATCGGCGCGCTGGTCGTTCTGCTGACGATGCAAACCTTGCGTGGGCGTGAAACCAAAACCGAGCAGCGCCGTATTGATGCCATCGGCCTTGCGCTGTTGGTGGTGGGCATTGGTAGCCTGCAAATCATGCTCGACCGCGGTAAAGAGCTGGATTGGTTTAACTCAACGGAAGTGGTCGTTCTGACAATCGTCGCGGTGGTGACGATAAGTTTCTTGATTGTCTGGGAGCTAACGGACGACAACCCGATAGTCGACTTGTCGTTGTTTAAGTCGCGAAACTTCACCATTGGTTGCTTGTGTATCAGTCTCGCCTACATGCTCTACTTCGGCGCAATTGTGTTACTGCCGCAGCTGTTGCAGGAGGTATATGGCTACACGGCAACCTGGGCAGGTCTGGCATCGGCACCGGTCGGGCTTCTTCCTGTATTGCTGTCGCCGATTATCGGGCGTTTTGCTCATAAGCTCGATATGCGGCGCCTGGTGACGTTCAGCTTTATTATGTACGCCGTCTGTTTCTACTGGCGTGCATATACCTTCGAGCCGGGAATGGATTTCGGCGCGTCGGCCTGGCCGCAGTTTATTCAGGGCTTTGCCGTGGCGTGCTTCTTTATGCCACTGACGACAATCACGCTTTCCGGGCTACCGCCTGAACGTATGGCCGCAGCGTCGAGCCTGTCGAACTTTACCCGAACCCTTGCCGGTTCGATTGGTACGTCGATAACCACGACGCTGTGGACTAACCGCGAAGCGCTACATCACGCGCAGTTAACGGAGTCCGTTTCACCGTTTAACCCGAATGCGCAGGAGATGTATTCAAAACTGGAAAATCTGGGGATGTCGCCGCAACAAGCCTCTGGCTATATTGCGCAGCAGATTACCAATCAGGGGCTGATTATCTCAGCCAATGAGATTTTCTGGGTTTCTGCAGGAATATTTATTCTGTTACTGGGTCTAATCTGGTTTGCCAGACCACCGTTTGGTGCCGGTGGTGGCGGCGGTGGAGCGCACTAAGTCAGAAACACAAAAGGGGCCAATTGGCCCCTTTTCTCTGTCTGTCGTCTGGCGGTTTTGCAGCACAGGTTGTCAGTTTTGCGCCAGTAAGCCCAGCCTAAAGTCGTCAGGATAAAGACTGACCCACGCCGAGGAAAACCGACATGCTGTACGACCCATCGCAAAAATACCAGCCCCATCCCCCGATTCACCTACCTGACCGCCAATGGCCAAACAAACAGCTCACGCATGCCCCACGCTGGCTTTCCACCGACCTGCGCGACGGTAACCAGGCGCTGGCTGACCCCATGGACGGCCTGCGCAAACTGCGCTTCTGGGAACTGTTGCTCCAATGCGGTTTTAAGGAAATTGAAGTGGCTTTTCCGTCAGCATCAGAAACGGACTTCCAGTTTGTTCGCCAGCTAATTGAAGAACGGCGGATACCGCACGACGTCACAATCCAGGTGCTGACCCAGGCACGTACCGATTTGATTGAACGCACTTTTGCCGCTCTTGAGGGTGCCAGTCGCGCGACACTGCATCTCTATAACGCCACTGCCCCACTTTTCCGCCGCCTGGTATTCCGTCAGAGCAAAGAGGAGATCATCCAATTGGCCGTCAGTGCAACGCGCCAGATTCGGGCATTGTGCGAGGCAAACCCGCAAACACAGTGGAGTTATGAATACTCCCCGGAAACCTTCTGCTTCACCGAATCTGATTTCGCGCTGCAAATCTGCGAGGCGGTGGCGGATGTTTGGGAGCCCTGCTGCGAAAGGCCGATGATTATCAACTTACCTGCGACCGTCGAAGTGAATACCCCGAACGTCTATGCCGACCAAATTGAGTACTTCTGTCGCCATTTCTCGCGGCGTAACGCGGTGTGTATCAGCGTCCATCCTCACAATGACCGGGGAAGCGGTGTGGCCAGTGCTGAACTGGCGATACTTGCGGGAGCTGACCGTGTAGAGGGCTGTTTGTTCGGCAACGGCGAACGCACCGGTAACGTCTGTCTGGTAACCATGGCTATGAATCTATACAGCCAGGGGGTCTCACCGCAGCTCGATTTCAGCGACATAAAGCATGTTGTCGAAGAGGTGGAGCAATGCAATCAGTTACCGGTGCACCCTCGCCATCCCTATGCCGGAAAGTTGGCATTTACAGCCTTTTCAGGCTCGCATCAGGATGCTATCAAAAAGGGTTTCACGGCCCGGCAGCAATCCTCTTCTCCGCTTTGGGAGATGCCGTATCTTCCTGTAGACCCGAACGATATTGGCTGTAGTTACGAGGCGGTGATCCGCGTTAACAGCCAGTCTGGTAAAAGCGGCGCGGCGTGGATACTGGAACAAAACCACGGGCTGGTATTACCACGTGGGTTGCAACAGGACTTCAGCCGCCACGTTCAGGAACAGACCGACCGGGACGGTAACGAAATGACTCTTAACGCCCTCTGGCAGTTGTTCCGCAAGTTGTACGGGCCGCATCAACTCGCTGATCGGCAACTACTGGAATACCGCAGTGAAAGTCAGACAGAAGGAGGTCTTTCACTGCAGGCGCGCGTCCAGACACCAGAAGGAATATTGACGTTGCAGGGCAAAGGTAACGGGCTACTTTCTGCCACCGCTGATGCTCTAAAATCGCAGTTCAAGGTCGCTTTTTCTATCGAGGACTACCATGAGCATACACTTGGAAGACATAGCGAGAGCCGATCAGCTGCCTATATACGCTGTACTTTTGCCAATGGTGAAAGTTGCTGGGGAGTCGGTATCGACAATGATGTTGCGCGGGCTTCGCTACAGGCTTTGCTTAACGCCTTGCCGATAAAATCTTCGAACTAGAAGTATTCACTTGGGGATACGCCCAGAGTCCGTCGGAACATGGCGCTGAATGCACTGTGGCTTTCATAGCCAAGATCCAGCGCCACCCGCAGAACCGATTGCCCTTGAGCCAGGCGATTTAGTGCTTCCATTAGCCGTGCGCGTCGTACCCATTCGCTGAACGCCATACCAGTTTGCTCGCGAAAATGGCGCAGTAAGGTTCGTTCACTCATGTTGAGCTGGGCGGCAGCCACTGTGGTGGTCCATGATTTACCTGGTTCAGCCTGAACCTGACGGCATAGCGCCTGAATCGTGGGTGCCTGCGGTTCCGGCAGATTAAAAGGCATCACTGTCATCACGCGGATTTCATCGAGGATCAGCTCGTAGATTCTCTCCTCCCTGCTCCCGGCTTCGTACCGTCCTGGTAGATCCAGCGAGCTTATGATCAACTCACGCAGTAAATTAGAAACCTGCACAACCTGACAGACCGAGGGTAAATCCGCGCGAGCAAAAGGATCGATAAACAACGTTCTGGCCGCGACTTGTCCTGTGACCTGAAGCCGATGACGTGTTCCCGCCGGGAGCCATACACCACGACTGGGCGGCACAACCCAATACCCTTGTTCCGTTTCTATCCGCACCACACCACTTAAAGTATGCAGCAGTTGTGCGCAGTCATGGCTATGCCAGGGCTCCGTCGCGCCATGTGGATAATCATGAGCAAAGGGAACCAGCGGACGCGTCGCGAAGTTGAACTGGAGAGTGGTAGACATAGCGTTATTTATGAGCGAAAAGATAAAGGTAGCATAGCGCAAGAATATAAAAAGGAGCCGATGAGCTCCTTTTTATGAGGCTTCTGACTAGATGTGCAGCTCTTTAAGTTTCTCTTTTGGCAGAGCCAACTCTTCGTTGCTGTTCACGCTCACACCATGCTCAAGAATATGGCGCGCGATGTCCTGTGCTTCTTGCAACGAGTGCATGTGGTAAGTCCCACACTGATAAACATTCAGCTCTGGGATCTGGTTTTGCTCTTTCACTTTCAGAACATCTTCCATTGCCGCTTTCCATGCGTCAGCAACTCGAGACTCTTCTGGCACACCAATCAGGCTCATGTAGAAACCTGTGCGGCAACCCATAGGTGAAATATCGATGATCTCTACGCCGTTCCCATTCAGGTGATCACGCATAAATCCTGCAAACAGGTGTTCAAGTGTATGAATCCCTTTTTCTGGCATCACTTCCTTGTTCGGGATGCAGAAACGCAGATCAAATACAGTGATTGTATCGCCATGAGGCGTGTGCATTGTTTTGGCCACACGCACTGCTGGCGCGCCCATGCGGGTATGGTCGACTGTGAAGCTATCCAACAACGGCATCTGATCACCTCCGATAGTGATTTAATTTAAAAATAAAATGAACCATTCTTTCCTGGACGACTCTGAGTATATGAAAGACGCGCATTTATTATCATCATCCCTGATTCAGAGATGTATATTTTGGCCACATTGATTGTGGCCTTTTTCTTTTGTACTACGCGTGTTTTGCGAGCCACACGTCGAACGGTTCGGTATCTTTAGCTTCAATTTCCCGCTGACGTTGCCACGAAGCGTCATGCTCCTTCTGCAATACATCTTCGGTCAAAATCTCTAGCGGCTCCTGGATCAGCATCTGACGATATTGCTCAGCCAATGCCAGCCCAGTTCCGCCAATGCCATTATCAATCATAGACCGCAGAATTCGTGCTGAGTACGTTAATTCAGGATTATCGAAACAGGCGACCAGTTGGTCACACACGTCCTGGTATTCCGTATTGCCAGCGATACCATCCAGCGTTTCCGCGACACGACGTAAATCAGCAAACAGGTCTTTGCCCACTTTTGGCAACGGATGCTGTGCGGTTTCACAACCCATACCCAACGTCAGGCCTGGTTTGCGCCCTTCCAGAATCACGCGATTCCAGTTTTTACGGGTGCAAAGCAATTCATCACTGCTCATTTCAGGCGCGTCAGCCAGCACACACCAAATCATAAACAGGTCGAGGAAGCGAACTTGCTGCTCATCAACCCCGATCGGAGAGAACGGGTTAATATCCAGTGAACGCACTTCGATATATTCAATCCCACCGCGCATCAGAGCGTCAGAAGGCGACTCACCCTCCGCTGTGACACGTTTAGGGCGAATCGGTGCGTAGAGTTCATTTTCGATTTGCAGCACGTTGGTGTTGATTTGAAGGCGTTTACCGTCCTTCTCAACTCCCATCTTCGCGTACTCTTCCGAAGGCGTTTTAATGGCACGTTTTAATCCGGCGACGTAAGTTTCCAGATCGTTAAACGTAATGCCAAGATTGCTCTGAGATTTGTTGGTGTAACCGAGGTCGCTCAAACGCAGTGACGTCGCGTATGGCAGGTAATTCATGCCACACTCGGTTTTTTCAAATGGCAGCGAGCTTTCTTTCCCTTGCAGGAAAGACGAGCAAATCGCCGGCGATGCACCGAATAAATACGGGATCACCCAACCGAAACGGTAGTAGTTGCGAATCAGGCGGAAGTATCCGGCGGAAATCGCTTCTTTGCCGCTCTGGGCATCTTCTACGCCCAACCGCGCCTGCCAAAATTCAAACGGCAACGAAAAGTTGTAGTGAACGCCGGAGATAGTCTGCATCAACGCACCGTAACGGTTTTTCAATCCTTCACGGTAGAGCGTTTTAAAACGCCCGTTGTTGGATGAACCATACTGCGCCAGTTCGATATTCTGACCGTCGTCGATATAGCACGGCATGCTCAGAGGCCACATGCGTTCCTCACCCAAATGACGGGCGACATGGCGATGAATATCACGCATGAAGGTCAGCATATGGTCGATGTCACCATCAACCGGAGTGATAAACTCCAGCAGCGCTTCCGCGAAATCGGTGGTGATCCATTTATGGGTAAACGCTGAACCTAGACTTTCCGGGTGGCCGGTTGTTGCCAACTGACCATCTGGCGTGACGCGCAGCGTTTCACGCTCAAGACCACGACGAAGACCTTTTACTGCCTGAGGATGCTGTTCCAGCCAGGCCAGCGCCTGTGATACGTTCGGGATCAAATTGACCTCCCGCCTGTAGAATTCATTTTTATTAAGCATAATTGTTTTAAATGGTGATGATAATTATCAGATCACCCAATTAGTGCCACCACGCCATGCCTTGTACCGTTGCAGCCGCGACAACGAGATAGCGAAGCGCTTTACCAAGGCATAAGAAAAAGATTACCGGTCCCCAGCTCATTCGTAATAAGCCAGCCAACAGGCACAGTAGATCGCCAATTAAAGGCATCCAGCTGAGTAATAACGTTGCCGGACCAAAACGCACTAGCCAGGCAGTTGCCTTTCCTTGCCAGCGCGATTGTTCCCGCAACGGGAAAAAACGTCCAAGAATAACGTTAGTTAAGCCGCCAAGGCTATTACCCATTGTTGCTATTAAAATGAGTAACCAGGTTGGCCCAGAACCTGCAACTAATAACGCCACCAGAACAGCTTCTGAGCTTCCTGGTAACAATGTTGCGCTAAGAAAACTGCTGGTAAACAGTGAAACAAATGACAGTGTTTCACTCACAGCAAACGGACATCCACGCCATCCATACCAGCGGCACGTGCTGCTTCCAGGCCAAAATCTGCATCTTCAAACACCACACATTTATGCGCAGCAACACCCATTAATTTGGCGCACAGCAAAAAAGTGTCGGGAGCAGGTTTATGGTTTTTAACGTGATCTGCCGCGACAACAGCGGAGAAATACTGACGTAAGCCCAAATGATTAAGCAGCGCTTCGGCAATATCGCTTTCACTACCGGTACCGACAGCCATAGGACGACGCCCATGCCAGGATTTAACGACATCAATGAGAGGAAGCGGGCGCACAGTATCAAGAAGCATAGCCCTTACGGCCTGCGTCTTTTCCTGCGCCAGACGATGAGGATCAAGATCTGCACGATTGAGTTCGATAATCGCCTGCGCGATACGCCAGGTTGGGGAGCCATTCAACGCAACCATAGCTTGCTCATCAAACTGCATGCCATAGCCCGCTAGCGTCTCACGCCACGCCTTACGATGTGTTGGTTCGGTATCGAGGATGGTTCCGTCCATATCGAAAATCAGGCCGTCGTAACGTTCGTACATCTCATCCCTCACATCACTCAATATTGAGGCGTTACTTTAGCGTAAACCAATAATATTGTCGCTTATTTGTAATTGAGATAGTACAGAAGGTGACTAATGGGTTTGTGTGGTGTTACTGGGGAGTTTAAGAGTTACTTTCGGGGAATTAAAACTGGAGAAAAATATGGTGCACCCAGGAAGATTCGAACTTCCGACCGCTCGGTTCGTAGCCGAGTACTCTATCCAGCTGAGCTATGGGTGCATCGGGTTACTGCTTTACTACTGATTCAATGTCACTGAACTTGCCGTAACATCGAAGAAGATGGTGCACCCAGGAAGATTCGAACTTCCGACCGCTCGGTTCGTAGCCGAGTACTCTATCCAGCTGAGCTATGGGTGCACAGGATTACTTCTTTTACTGCTGACTTAATGCTGTTTGTTGTTCTAAACAACATCAACAAGATGGTGCATCCGGAGCGTTACTCGCGGTGCTTGCCCTGACGGGCCGTTGCTTTAGCAACGTTTTTCTCCCTGTTGTTCGCTAAGAAATTAACTTTCTTTGCAACACTACCGGTGCAAAATGGTAGTAGGAAGAATGGTGCACCCAGGAAGATTCGAACTTCCGACCGCTCGGTTCGTAGCCGAGTACTCTATCCAGCTGAGCTATGGGTGCAAAATGGCGGTGAGGCGGGGATTCGAACCCCGGATGCAGCTTTTGACCGCATACTCCCTTAGCAGGGGAGCGCCTTCAGCCTCTCGGCCACCTCACCACACGCCTCTTTCGAGGTGTACCGTTGAACTTGTTTCTGCTCATCGGCACTGCGTGGCGCACATATTACTTTCCCGCACTTATAAGTCAAACAATTTTTCCCAACTCAGTTTCAATTGCACACTTCGCGCACAATTAGGGTGAATTCACGGCAAAAAGAGTGTTTTATCAACTAACAAGATGGGGTTTATAGAGGTACGAAAGCATTCGGGATAAGTAAGAAATTGTGGGCATGACAGAAGAAACAGGAGGGATTGCGAGATAAAGCGAAGAAAATAGTGCTCTAAAGGAAGCGTCTCGCTAGCAGATAGCGAGACGCAGTAACTTTAGTAACTCGTTTGTTGCGATTTTTCAGCCTGGATACGTTGGTAGATCTCTTCGCGGTGTACAGAAACTTCCTTCGGGGCGTTAACACCAATACGAACCTGGTTACCTTTTACCCCAAGTACTGTCACGGTCACCTCATCCCCAATCATGAGGGTCTCACCAACTCGACGAGTTAGAATCAGCATTCTTTGCTCCTTGAAAGATTAAAAGAGTCGGGTCTCTCTGTATCCCGGCGTTCTCCATCATATACGACAAAAAGTAAGTAGTGACAAACACATAAAGTGTCACTCACCACGACATTACATTCTGTTATGAATAAGTCTAGCCGATATACGCAACTTTAACCTGACTTTATCATTATTGAGTATGTGCAAATTTAAGAAGACGCTATAACCTAAATGAGTTATAGCGTCTGTCTGCACTTTATTTTTTTACTTAGAGCTTAGCCGAGACCCAAGCTTCAACACCGGCCAGAGCACCCGGCAATGCGGCTGCATCTGTGCCACCAGCCTGAGCCATATCTGGACGACCGCCCCCTTTGCCACCAACTTGCTGAGCGATAACTCCAATCAGTTCTCCCGCCTTCACACGGTCAGTGACATCTTTAGAGACACCAGTAATCAGAGAAACCTTACCTTCTGATACCGTCGCCAGAACGATAATTGCCGAACCAAGCTGATTTTTCAGATCATCAACCATAGTACGCAGCATCTTCGGTTCAACGTTGGCAAGTTCACTCACGAGGAGTTTCACGCCTTTTACATCGACGGCTTTGCTGGAAAGGTTTGCACTCTCCTGCACTGCCTGCTGTTCTTTCAATTGCTGTAGTTCTTTTTCAAGCTGGCGGGTACGCTCCAGTACCGAACGCACTTTCTCGTTCAGATTCTGGCTATCGCCTTTGAGCAACTGAGCAATATCATTGAGCTGTTCGCTTTGTGCATGCAGATTAGCCAGCGCACCTTCGCCAGTAACAGCTTCAATACGGCGCACACCCGCAGCAGTACCAGACTCAGCAACGATACGGAACAAACCAATATCGCCAGTGCGGCTGGCGTGAATACCGCCACACAGTTCGGTCGAGAAATCACCCATGCTCAGCACACGCACGTGGTCATCATACTTCTCACCAAACAACGCCATTGCACCTTTAGCCTTAGCAGCTTCCAGATCCATGACGTTAGTTTCGATTGGCAGGTTGCGACGAATTTGTCCGTTAACGATATCTTCTACTGCGCGAACTTCAGCCGGTTTCATTGCTTCGAAATGGGAGAAGTCGAAACGCAGGCCTTTATCGTTAACCAGAGAACCTTTTTGCGCGACATGCGTGCCAAGTACCTGGCGCAATGCAGCATGCAACAAGTGAGTTGCAGAGTGGTTCAGACGAATGCGTGAACGACGCACTTCATCAACTTCAGCTTTTACACTGTCGCCCACTTTCACCACACCAGAGACTAATTTGCCAAGATGACCGATAGCCTGGCCATACTTCTGCGTATCGTTAACGGCAAAGTCCACACCGTTACCTTTGATTGTGCCTTTATCACCAACCTGGCCACCAGACTCTGCATAGAATGGTGTTTCGTTGAGCACCACAACCGCTTCCTGGCCCGCAGTCACTTGTTCAACGGCTTTACCGTCAACAAACAACGCAGTGACTTTCGCGGTTAAATCCGTGTGATCATAACCTTTGAAAGCAGTGGCAGAATCTACGCGGATCATGCTGTTATAGTCAGCGCCAAAACCGCTGGACTCACGTGCGCGACGGCGTTGTTCTTCCATCGCCGCTTCAAAACCAGCTTCGTCAACTTTCAGATTACGTTCGCGGCAAACATCCGCAGTCAGGTCAACCGGGAAGCCATAGGTGTCGTACAGACGGAAAGCGGTTTCACCATCCAGCGTATCGCCCTTCAGTTTCGCCAGTTCTTCATCCAACAGCGTTAAGCCACGTTCCAGGGTACGGGCAAACTGCTCTTCTTCGGTTTTCAGAACTTGTTCAACCAATGCTTGCTGACGTTGCAGCTCTTCACCCGCTGCCCCCATCACTTCAACCAATGGGCCAACCAGTTTGTAGAAGAAGGTTTCTTTAGCGCCCAGCATGTTGCCGTGGCGGATTGCACGACGAACGATACGGCGCAGCACATAGCCACGGCCTTCATTGGATGGCGTAACACCATCAGCAACCAGGAACGCACAAGAACGAATATGGTCAGCGATAACACGCAGTGATTTGCTGTTCAGATCGGTTGCACCAGTAACTTCGGCAACAGACTTAATCAGCTGGCTGAACAAATCAATTTCGTAGTTGGAGTTAACGTGCTGAAGAACAGCGGCAATACGCTCCAGCCCCATCCCCGTATCAACAGACGGCTTCGGCAATGGCAACATAGTGCCATCTTGCTGACGGTTGAACTGCATGAACACAAGGTTCCAGATTTCGATATAACGGTCGCCATCTTCTTCAGCGCTACCCGGAGGGCCGCCCCAAATGTGGTCGCCGTGGTCAAAGAAGATTTCGGTGCATGGGCCGCATGGGCCGGTGTCACCCATCTGCCAGAAGTTGTCAGATGCGTAAGCTGCACCTTTGTTATCGCCAATGCGAATAATACGTTCGCGCGGAACGCCAACTTCTTTTTCCCAGATTTCAAACGCTTCGTCGTCAGTCTCGTAAACCGTGACCCACAGACGATCTTTTGGCAGGTTAAACCACTGTTCGCCGGTCAATAATTCCCAGGCGAAGTTGATGGCATCATTTTTGAAGTAGTCACCAAAGCTGAAGTTACCCAGCATTTCAAAGAAAGTGTGGTGACGAGCGGTGTAACCGACGTTCTCCAGGTCATTGTGTTTACCACCAGCGCGGACACAACGTTGCGACGTTGTGGCACGGGAATAGTTACGTTTGTCGAGACCAAGGAATACATCCTTGAACTGGTTCATCCCGGCATTGGTAAACAGCAAAGTAGGGTCGTTATTCGGAACCAGGGAGCTGCTCGCTACAACCTGGTGGCCTTTACTATGGAAAAAATCGAGAAACGCCTGACGGATCTCAGCGGTGCTCTTGCTCATAATTATCCTGAAATCAAGCTAACGAGGAGTTGCAAACCTGACATAGCCAATTTTGATACTTTGGCCTTGACCTGTTTACCTGGAAAAAGTGGGAATAAGATAAGTTTTCTGATGAGGGAAGTAAAATCCCGTGTATGCCTAATCTGCAAAATTTCGGTATTTATCTTGAATAAACGGCCTGGATGTCTTCCATAAAGAAACCACGATACTGAAGATAGCGCTGCACTTTGGCCCGCTCTTTCCATTCCGTAGGAAGTTGCTCACCAAATTTTCGCTCGGCAATGTCTCGCGCCATCTCTTGCCAGTCTATTTCGCAGTTTTCCATGGCGGCTTCGCTCAGTTCACGCGCGATACCTTTACCCTGCAATTCCTGACGGATACGTTGCGGGCCATAACCTTTGCGGCTGCGGCTTGCGATAAAACGCGAAGCGAACTGAGCATCGTCCAGCCAGCGGTGTTCATAACACCAGGCAATAACTTTTTCGATATCTTCAGGAGTAAACGGGTCTTCTTCCGCTCTTGGTTTTCCGGGAAACGTGGGTTGTGCAGCAAGTTTACGGCGGAGTTCTTGTTCGCTGTGATCGCGCATCGCCAGGATACGAGTGGCTTTGTCTAATAAGCGGGACCAGGCGCTGCGGCGAGTAGAAGGAGTAATAGGTTCAGGCATGACGGATAACCTGTATAGAAGAAAAGTGCAGTAAAGCAGATAAAGACAAGGGCTGCCGTGGCAGCCCTTACTAGTATTTAGAAGTCTTCTTTGGTTTCAGCAACGTCTTTGTCATGGTCATCAACAACAAAGTCTGGTGTGCCATCTTGATTATTCAGCAGCATATCACGCAGTTTCTTCTCGATTTCAACAGCCATTGGCTTGTTTTCTTTCAGGAAATTACTGGAGTTTGATTTACCCTGGCCAATCTTCTCACCGTTGTAGCTGTACCAGGCACCTGCTTTTTCAATCAGCTTGTGCTTCACGCCTAAATCAACCAGTTCGCCGTAGAAGTTAATGCCTTCGCCGTACATGATCTGGAATTCAGCTTGCTTAAATGGTGCAGCAATTTTGTTTTTGACCACTTTAACGCGGGTTTCACTACCCACTACGTTATCGCCATCTTTTACCGCGCCAATACGGCGGATATCCAGACGGACAGATGCGTAGAACTTCAGGGCGTTACCACCGGTTGTGGTTTCTGGGTTACCGAACATCACACCAATTTTCATACGGATCTGGTTGATGAAGATAAGCAGGGTGTTGGACTGCTTAAGGTTACCCGCCAGTTTACGCATTGCCTGGCTCATCATACGTGCCGCAAGGCCCATATGAGAGTCACCGATTTCGCCTTCAATTTCAGCTTTCGGTGTCAGAGCAGCAACGGAGTCAACCACGAGGACGTCAACAGCGCCGGAACGTGCTAATGCGTCACAGATTTCCAGAGCTTGTTCGCCGGTATCAGGCTGGGAACACAGCAGGTTGTCGATATCAACGCCCAGTTTCTTAGCGTAAATCGGGTCCAGAGCGTGCTCGGCATCGATAAACGCACACGTTTTACCTTCACGTTGAGCGGCGGCGATAACTTGCAAAGTCAGCGTCGTTTTACCAGAAGATTCTGGTCCGTATATTTCAACGATACGCCCCATTGGTAAGCCACCGGCTCCCAGAGCAATATCCAGTGAAAGTGAACCGGTAGAGATCGTTTCCACATCCATGGTACGGTCTTCACCCAGACGCATGATGGAGCCTTTACCAAATTGTTTTTCAATTTGGCCAAGTGCTGCCGCTAACGCCTTCTGTTTGTTTTCGTCGATAGCCATTTTTACTCCTGTCATGCAGGGTGATACACAAGTGCGCCACGCTGCTTACTATGCTGTTTTGTTGTGCCAATTATACTGTATGGTCATACAGTATCAAGCTTATTTTTGAGAAATTCTTCCCACAGGGTTTGCACTGCATATTCCGTGGCCTGGCGGCGAACGGCATCACGGTCACCTTCAAAAAGCTGATGGCGAGCGACAGTGCCTTCAAGCTTTGAGCTGAAGCCAAACCACACGGTGCCGACGGGTTTTTCCTCGCTGCCACCATTTGGTCCGGCGATACCACTGACTGCAATCGCGTAGTCCGCAGCGGCGGCATATAACGCCCCCTGAGCCATTTCACGCACCACGGCTTCACTGACTGCGCCGTGGGTTTCCAGCGTCCCGCTATCCACACCAATCATTTGATGTTTAGCTTCGTTACTGTAGGTAACAAAGCCACGTTCAAACCAGGCGGAACTGCCTGAAACATCAGTAATCACCTTGGCAATCCAGCCACCGGTGCAAGATTCCGCCGTCGTGATGGTGGCACCAAGCTGCCCAAGCGCTTCGCCCAACTGGTGGCTTAATTGGCGCAATGTTTTCTCTGTCATATTGGCTCCGATTGTAGACATATCGCAGGGTCACACGATAGCACTTAACCGCGCTTTCAGAGGATTACATTCAATAACGCGAGGCACTTCCAGAGAAAAGAACGGCCAGCGAATGCTGGCCGGATAAATCATTTCATACTGTTAGCGATGGCTTCCACATTATGCTTAAAAGCCATCTCATAAGTGCTGGCAGGGCCGTCGGCATCAGACAATGCTTCAGGATAAAGTTCACCGCCCGGTTGTGCACCACTCGCGGCGGCAATTTGTTTTACCAGACGGGGGTCAGTCTGGTTCTCAATGAAGTATGTTTTGATGTGCTGGTTTTTGAGCTGTTTGATTAGCCCAGCGACATCACTGGCATTCGCTTCAGCTTCAGTCGAGAAGCCAACAGGCGCGAGGAAAGCCACCCCATACTCTGCGCCAAAATAGCCAAAGGCATCATGGCTGGTCAGCACTTTACGGTGCGATTTAGGAATCGATTCAAAGCGTGTTTTGGCCCAGCTATCCAGCAGTTTCAGGCGCGTAACGTACTCGCTGCCGCTTTCATTGATTGCCGCCGCATCTTGTGGGTCTGCCGCCATCAGCGCCTTCATAATATTCTGCGCGTAGACCGCGCCATTCTCAGCACTGTTCCAGGCATGCGGGTCAGTAATTTGTTTACCGTCTTCGACCATGCTGCGGCTGGAAATACCTTCAGAAGCAACAATGACTTTGCCTTTATAACCTGATGCGCTCACCAGGCGGTCCATCCACCCTTCCATTCCCAGCCCGCTGACAATAACCACGTCAGCTTTGCTTAGCGCGACGCTGTCTTGCGGCGAGGGTTCAAAACTATGCGGATCACCGTTTGGCCCGACCAGGCTTTTTACCGTGACATGTTCACCGCCGACTTGTTTCGCCATATCAGCCAACACCGTGAAACTGGCGACCACATTGAGGTTTTTCGCCAGCGCCGCCTGGCTGGAACAAGCCAGCACCAATGACATCATCATCCCAAAACGTTTCATTTAATCCCCTTGCTTGTTGTTATCCAGCCTCTACAAAGGCTCCGAGCCAGTCCGCTGCGCGAACCGAAAAGTATTGAGATAAAGAAGCCAACGCTTGCCGTCAGAACAATCGCCGGTCCAGCAGGCAGTGCGGCGGCAAAAGACCATGCCAGCCCAATCCATGCCGATAACAAACCGCAGACCACCGCAATAAACATCGCCCCAGGTAGCGTTTTCGCCCAGCAGCGCGCCGAAACTGCTGGCAGCATCATTAGCCCGACGGACATCAGCGTGCCGAGGATTTGAAATCCGGCGACCAGGTTAAGCACCAGCAGCGCAAGAAAAACACCATGAATAAGATGAGGTGCATGGCGGTTATTGACCTGCAAGAAGCTGCGGTCAAAGGTTTCCATCACCAGCCCGCGATATAAACCCGCCAGGATAAGTAACGTTACGCTGGCAATCACGCCAACGAAGATTGTTGCCTGATTATCGACGGCCAGTATTGAGCCAAATAAAAGGTGCAGCAGGTCAACACTGGAGCCGCGAAGCGAAATGAGTGTGACACCTAACGCCAGCGAGCCGAGGTAAAAACCTGCAAAACTAGCATCCTCTTTAAGTTGGGTTCGTGAGCTCACCAGGCCGGAAATTAATGCCACCAGCACCCCCGCAACAAAGCCGCCAATCCCCATGGCAACCAGCGACATACCTGCCAGCAAATAGCCCACCGCAACGCCCGGTAGGATGGCATGAGAAAGTGCATCCCCCACCAGGCTCATACGCCTTAGCAGCAAGAAAATCCCCAACGGAGCGGTGCTCAGTGATAAAGCCAGGCACGCAACGAGCGCGCGGCGCATAAAACCGTAATCAATAAACGGTTCCAAGAAGAAGTGATAAATCATGCGGATAACGCCAGATTATTACTGACTTGCGAATAACGAGGTAACACTTCAGCAGCGTCCCCCCAATGGAAATGATCTTGTGTAAGCAATAAAACCTGTGGGAAATGCCGGCTAACACGTTGGTTATCATGCAGCACAGCCAGTACCGTTTGGCCCGCCTGATTCATTTGGCAGATTAACGACATCAGGAAATCGCTGGTTTGCGAATCGACCCCGGTAAAAGGCTCATCGAGCAGCACCAGCGGCGCGTTTTGCACCAGTAAGCGAGCAAACAGCATTCTCTGAAACTGGCCGCCAGAAAGCATTTCGATAGGCTGATGGCGGTAAGCGCTCAAGCCAACTCGTTCGATGGCATCGGCTATCCGCAGGCGGTGTTGACGCTTCAATGCGGAAAACAGGCTGCGGGCAGGCCACGCCCCCATACACACCACATCGTAAACCGT
Organism: Buttiauxella sp. S19-1; assembly: GCF_022134725.1. Classification (NCBI taxonomy): domain Bacteria; kingdom Pseudomonadati; phylum Pseudomonadota; class Gammaproteobacteria; order Enterobacterales; family Enterobacteriaceae; genus Buttiauxella; species Buttiauxella sp. S19-1. Next base: position 18,359 of record NZ_JAHWLU010000043.1, on the reverse strand, counting down.
GACAGGAAACTGTCTTTCCATTTCAGCCAGTTGCGGCAACCACGCAATGCGCGGAGCACACCCATCGGTAAACTGCAGTTGCCCCGATACCGGTGCCTGTAACTTCAATAATGTTTTAAGGAGGGTCGATTTCCCGGTGCCATTGGCACCAATAATGGCGGTCATGCTGCCTTGCACAATATGGCCGGTAAGTGCAGGTGTCACCGCCCTTCCCTGATAACCCAATACCACTTGATTCAACGAGATCATGGCAGTGCAATCGCCCAGCGAATAGCCAGCCATAAACCGGCGAGCAGCATTAAGACTGCACAAAACCGGGCTGATGCTGCTACGGTGAAAAGTGTCCGTAAAGGATTCATTGCAGGAAAAAGCCTTCAATTTGATTTGTTATAACATAACATAAAATAAATTGATGACGATGTAAATTCCTGATCGACGATCGGGAAAAACCTTCATGGGAAGTGCTGGAGAAAGAACCCCGCCTCAGAACAAGGCGGGGTAAAGATTACTGAACGCGAGCCTGCGCAACAGCCAGGCCTAACTGCCATACCGCCATCGCGTAATGCGTGCTGTGGTTGTAACGGGTGATGGTGTAGAAGTTTGGCAGACCGTACCAGTACTGGTAACGATCGCCCATATCCAGGCGCAGTAAACTGGCTTCCTGGTGGTTACCCAGAGAAGCCGTTGGGCTCAGACCGGATTGCGCCAGCGCGGAAACGGAATACTTGGTCTTAAAGCCGTTGGCTAACCCCGGTACCTGGCCGTTAGCTGGCACCGCCACCAAATCCCCTTTCACCCAACCGTGGCCTTTGAAATAGTTTGCCACGCTGCCAATCGCATCTTCGGGATCCCACAAATTCACATGGCCGTCGCCGTTGAAATCAACCGCGTACTCTTTGAACGACGAAGGCATAAACTGGCCGTAACCCATCGCCCCGGCAAATGAACCTTTCAGTGCCAGCGGGTCATCACCTTCGTTACGCGCCATCAACAGGAAAGTTTCCAGTTCGCCAGAGAAGTATTGCGCACGGCGTGGATAAGCAAAGGATAAGGTCGCCAGCGCATCGATGATGCGTGTTTTACCCATCACGCGGCCCCAGCGAGTTTCCACGCCGATAATCCCAACAATAATTTCTGGCGGCACGCCGTAAACCTGGAAAGCGCGTTTCAGCGCACTATCGTATTGATTCCAGAAAGCCACGCCATTTTGCACGTTATCTGGGGTGATAAATTTGCCGCGATAACGCAACCACGCCCCATTTGGGCCCGGAGGTGGTGCAGTAGTAGGTGCCTGCTGGTCCATTAAACGCAGCACGTAATCCAGCCGTTTGGCCTGAGATAACACTTCATGCAATTGCTGGCGGTCAAAGCCATGCTCACTCACCATTTTATTGATGAATTTTTCGGCTTCAGGATTGTTGGCAAAATCCCCCGTCTGCATAAACACATCATGCTGCGGTTGCAGTAAGAACCCCCCTGAAGGCGCGCCAGCTTGCTGAGGCGAAGTTTCAGTTTTTGGTTTACTGCTACAGGCAGCAAGCAAAACGATAAGTGGAAGTAACGCGACGGAGTAACGCATGTGAGGGATATCCATATGACTGACGACGAATGTGTATTCCTTATGGTAAATCATATTTGACTGCCTGAAAAAGAAGTCCGCTGTCATAACCTCAAAAAGGACGCCAAATGTACGTTTTGTGGCCCCTATTTTATTGCTCTCACCACCTGAATGACGAAACAGGAACCCTTCTTCGATGCCTGCATCCAGAGGATTTTAACCGTGTCTATGCCGGTAAAAACGCAGTATCAATAACTTGAGTTTTTTGATTGGCTGAGCTTGCGATATTTTTGCGGGGACATGCCAACATATTTATTAAAAGAGCTGTAGAAGCGACTACTTGAGCGAAACCCCGCAGTCAGCGCGATATCAAGAATTGTTTTATCGGTGTCGTTGAGTAACGCACGCACATGGTTAATACGCATCGCCGTAATATATTGCTTCATTGTCAGTTGCATCACACGATGGAAAATTCCCATCGCATAGTTTGCATTAAGTTTTACATGTTCGGCGATGTTTTCAATGGTGAGGGCCTGGTCGTAATTAGCCCCGATAAACTCCAGCATTTGACTAACATAGAACTGCGCGTGGCGCGACACACTACCGCCATTGCTGTGCGTACTGGGTGTTTTATTCACCAGAATAGGTTGCCAACCTGACAAACTCAGACGTTTAAGCATGAGCCCTATCTCATCAATGGCCAACTGGCGAATCTGTTCATTCTGGCTGTTCATTTCCTGTTGCCAACGCTGAACTTCAAATTGGCTAATTTGTTGGGCTGCCAACGATTTAATCACCATACCGTGGGTCACATGATTTATCAGTTGCCTATCCAGTGGCCATGAGAGAAACAGATGCATCGGCAGGTTAAAAATCGCCATATTCTGGCAATCACCGGGACGGGTGAGTTGATGAGGGGTACACGCCCAGAACAGGGTGATATGCCCTTGTTTGATTTGCACTATTTCATTGTTAATCAGGTATTCCACATCACCGTCGAACGGAACATTTATCTCGACTTGCCCGTGCCAGTGGCTGGATTCCATATAGTGCGGCCGACGCAGCTCAATATCCATGCGCTGATATTCAGAATAAAGTGCCAACGGGCTACGCGTTTCACGGTCGGTACTGTTACACATATGTGGATCAGGCGGTAGGCGGCCAGTGTTGATGTTCATCATTCTCTCCGGTTCCTGAATTATCATAAATTGTGGCACATATCCGAATGAAGTCTCCCCCTCACATTGATATTCCTTATAAATCTATGCCCGTATTCTCTTCTTTATTGGCAAATTATTCCCATAAACTCATATTACAGCGAACGAAAGAGTAAATATGAGCTTGTGGGAATTCTCTGCAGGGAAGATGGAGGAGAAGTCTTTACTGACATGCCACTCTGATTCTGTTTAACAACACCACGGAGAATTACCATGTCAGTGTCAGTTCCTAAAATTACCTTCATCGGTGCGGGCTCCACCATATTTGTGAAGAATATCCTTGGGGATGTCTTCCATCGCCCAGCACTGAAATCTGCCCATATCGCTCTGATGGATATTAATCCCACCCGGCTGGAGGAATCGCACATCGTTGTGCGCAAGCTGATGGATTCGGCTGAAGCCTACGGCAAGATTAGCTGCCATACCGATCAGAAAAGTGCCCTTGAGGGGGCTGACTTTGTGGTGGTAGCCTTCCAGATCGGCGGCTACGAGCCCTGTACCGTCACTGATTTTGACGTCTGTAAACGCTTTGGCCTGGAGCAAACCATAGCTGACACCCTCGGCCCTGGCGGCATTATGCGTGCACTGCGAACCATCCCGCATTTGTGGCAAATCTGCGAAGACATGCTGGAAGTCTGTCCTGATGCCACGATGCTGAATTACGTCAACCCAATGGCAATGAATACCTGGGCGATGTACGCACGTTATCCGCAAATCAAACAAGTGGGTTTATGCCATTCCGTTCAAGGTACCGCGGCAGAGTTGGCCCGCGATTTGGATATCGACCCTGCTACATTGCGTTATCGTTGTGCCGGGATTAACCACATGGCGTTTTATCTTTCTCTGGAGAAAAAAAATACCGATGGGGAATATATCAGTATCTATCCTGAGTTGCTGAATGCTTACGAGTCCGGGCAAGCGCCAAAGCCAAACGCTCACAGTAATCCTCGCTGTGAGAATATTGTCCGCTATGAGATGTTCAAAAAGCTGGGTTATTTTGTGACAGAATCCTCAGAGCATTTTGCTGAATACACACCGTGGTTTATCAAGCCTGGCCGCGAAGATTTAATTGAACGTTATAAAGTGCCGCTGGATGAGTATCCAAAACGCTGTGTCGAGCAGCTAGCAACCTGGCGCAAGGAGCTCGAAGAGTACAAAACAGCTGAAAAAATAACGATTAAACCGTCTAAAGAGTACGCCAGCACTATTATGAATGCTCTATGGACCGGTGAGCCGAGCGTTATTTATGGCAACGTACGCAATGACAAACTTATCGATAACCTTCCGCAAGGATGCTGCGTAGAAGTCCCTTGCCTTGTCGATGCTAACGGCATTCAACCCACCAGAATTGGCACACTCCCCTCGCATCTGGCCGCATTAATGCAGACTAACGTGAATGTGCAAACGTTACTGACGGAAGCCATCCTGACCGAAAACCGTGATCGCGTTTATCACGCCACGATGTTAGACCCCCATACTTCTGCCGTCCTTAGTATTGAAGAGATTTACGCATTGGTCGATGCCCTGATTGAGGCACATGGCAATTGGTTGCCAGAGTGGCTGCACCGCTAATCATCGCGAACGCCGGGTTATATGCCCGGCATATGTGTGACTAATAACAGAGGTGGGCGCTGGTAACAGTACCCTTGAACCCTATGAGCATATCGATTGCAACAAAACTCAGTTACGGATTTGGAGCGTTTGGTAAAGATTTCGCTATTGGTATTGTTTACATGTATCTGATGTATTACTACACCGATATCATCGGCTTATCGGTGGGGGTGGTTGGTACATTATTTCTGGTCGCCAGAATTTGGGATGCGATCAATGACCCCATTATGGGCTGGATAGTCAATAACACGCGTACGCGTTGGGGAAAGTTTAAACCATGGATTTTGATAGGCACGATAACCAACTCCGTGGTGTTGTTCTTATTATTCAGCGCGCACCAGTTTGAAGGTACAACCCAATTAGTGTTTGTCTGTGTCACCTATATTTTATGGGGTATGACATACACGATTATGGATATCCCGTTCTGGTCACTGGTTCCCACCATTACGCTGGATAAACGCGAACGTGAACAACTGGTTCCTTTCCCAAGGTTTTTTGCCAGCCTCTCGGGGTTTGTTACCGCCGGTATTACCCTACCGTTTGTGAAGTATGTCGGCGGGGCTGACCGCGGATTTGGTTTCCAGATGTTTACCCTGATCTTGATAGCCTTCTTTATTGCCTCGACTATTGTCACATTACGCTATGTCAAAGAGGTCTATTCATCGGACAACGACACCACTACCAAGAATAGCCGGCTGACATTAAAAACCATTGTCGGGCTTATTTATAAAAACGATCAGCTTTCGTGCCTGTTAGGTATGGCTTTGGCCTACAATATTGCCGCCAATACCATTACCGGCTTCGCGATTTATTATTTTACTTATGTAATTGGCAATGCCGACCTCTTCCCGTATTACATGTCTTACGCCGGTGCGGCAAACCTGCTCACGCTAATCCTGTTCCCTCGCCTGGTGAAAGCATTATCCCGGCGCGTTTTATGGACTTGTGCCTCAACGTTACCCATTCTCGGTTGTTGCGTACTACTGTGGATTGCCCTGGCGGGTTATCACAATATCTGGATGATTTCACTGGCTGGGGTACTACTCAATGTTGGCAGTGCACTGTTCTGGGTACTGCAGGTCATTATGGTGGCGGATACCGTCGATTATGGTGAATATAAGCTCAACGTACGCTGTGAAAGCATCGCCTACTCAGTACAAACGATGGTAGTAAAAGGTGGCTCGGCATTTGCTGCGCTGTTGATTTCCATTGTGCTTGGCATTATTGGTTATGTGCCAAATGTCGTTCAAAGCGAAAGTACGCTCATCGGCATGCAATTCATCATGATTGCTCTGCCTGCAGTGTTCTATCTCATCACCCTGGCTTTCTATTTCCGTTTCTACAAACTTAACGGCGATATGCTGCGTAAGATCCAAATCCATGTGCTGGATAAATATCGTAAAAAACCCGAGTTCATGACGCCAGAACCACAGAGGGCAAAAGTTAGCAATGTGGTCAACGCATCAGAAGCAAAGGTGTAAAATGCAGTAAGGTAAAAACGTAATGCCAACCACATTAGGTGGCTGGCATTGCAAGCAATTCAATCTCCTCCACAGTGGCCTTTCAAATCGTTGACCACGCCGCCAATCGCATCTTCTCGCCCCCACAAATCCGCATGACCATAGCCCATTCTCCTGATGAAAGGGGATTCCTTATGGCAAATCATAAGCAGTAAACCCTCTTATCTCCCCTTTCAGTTCACCATAAAACTTTCCATTTAAAATTAAATTACCTTTCAAATTAACAGATTTATGTTTCACAATGAGATCTAAATAACATACATGAAGGTTTCAAAGTGATTATTATGAGCTGCCACTGACCGCAGAGTGAGCATTTACCCTTCAGGAGATAACAATGATCGACATGATTACCCATGGAGCTGAATGGTTTATTGGCCTGTTTCAAAAAGGGGGAGAAGTTTTTACCGGCATGGTGACCGGTATTCTTCCGCTGCTAATAAGCCTGCTGGTGATAATGAACGCGTTAATTAATTTCATCGGCCAGCATCGCATCGAACGAATGGCGCAGCGCTGCGCCGGAAACCCGGTTTCCCGCTACCTGTTATTGCCTTGCATCGGTACGTTCGTGTTCTGCAACCCGATGACGCTAAGCCTGGGGCGCTTTATGCCGGAGAAATACAAACCGAGCTATTACGCCGCCGCTTCATACAGTTGCCACTCAATGAATGGCCTTTTCCCTCACATCAATCCAGGCGAGCTATTTGTGTACCTCGGGATCGCCAGCGGGCTGACCACACTTGGTTTGCCGCTGGGTCCACTCGCGGTGAGCTACCTGCTTGTCGGTCTGATCACTAACTTCTTCCGTGGCTGGATAACCGACCTCACGACCTCGATCTTCGAGAAGAAAATGGGTATCGAACTGGAACGCCAGGTGCGACTTTAAGGAAAAATCATGACGCAACTTATTCGTATTGAGAAAGGCCAGGGCGGCTGGGGCGGCCCGCTGATTCTGCCGGTCGAACCCGGAAAAAAAATCGTCTACATCACCGCAGGGACTCGCCCGGCGATTATCGACAAACTCAGTGAAATGACGGGCTGGGAAGCAGTAGACGGCTTTAAAGAAGGCGAGCCGCCGGAAGCAGAAATCGCTGTGGCGGTGATCGACTGTGGCGGAACATTGCGCTGCGGGTTGTACCCGAAACGCCGCATCCCGACCATTAATATCCATGCCACCGGCAAGTCCGGGCCAATGGCGCAGTACATCGTTGAAGATATTTACGTTTCCGGTGTGCGCGAAGAAAACATTAGCTGGCAAGCAGATGAAACGCAGTCCGTCGCGAAAACGCCGGTTCGTGAGTACGACACCAGTAAGAAAATAACGGAACAAAGCGATGGATTGCTGGCAAAAGTCGGCATGGGCATGGGCTCTGCCGTAGCGGTGCTGTTTCAGGCCGGGCGCGACACCATCGATACCGTTTTAAAAACCATCCTGCCGTTTATGGCGTTTGTCTCAGCGCTTATCGGCATCATCATGGCTTCAGGATTAGGCGACTGGATTGCTCACGGCCTGGCTCCGCTGGCCAACAATCCCGTCGGACTGATAACCCTGGCGCTGATTTGTTCATTCCCGCTGCTCTCACCTTTCCTCGGCCCAGGGGCGGTTATCGCACAGGTTATCGGGGTGCTGATTGGCGTACAAATTGGCCTCGGTCACATTCCACCACATCTGGCGCTCCCCGCGCTGTTTGCCATCAATGCGCAAGCAGCCTGTGACTTCATCCCGGTGGGCCTCTCTCTGGCTGAAGCCCGACAAGACACGGTGCGCGTCGGCGTGCCATCGGTATTAGTCGGCCGCTTTTTAACGGGCGCGCCAACCGTGCTCATCGCCTGGCTCGTGTCCGGCTTTATCTATCAATAAGGTGGATTATGCGAACTATTTATCAAACGACTATCACGTACATCGGCCAGTCCGCCCGCGAAGCGCTGGATGACAACATGCTGATCACTTTTAGCGAAGGCGCGCCAGCAGATATTCAGGACTTCTGTTTTATTCACTGCCACGGCGCATTGAGCGGCACGCTTGAACCCGGCATCGGTTTTGAACTGAACGGGCAGCATTACGATGTCACCGCAGTTGGCGACGTCGCTCAACAAAATTTACAGGAACTGGGGCATATCACCCTGCGTTTCGACGGTGAAGCGCAGGCGGAATACCCGGGTACCGTCCATGTTAACGGGCCACTACCACAGAATATTGAAACGGGCTGCCAGTTGAAGTTTTTAGTCTAAGCACATTAAAGGAGTAGAGCATGAACCAAGTTGCCGTTGTCATTGGGGGAGGACAAACCCTCGGAGCGTTTCTCGCCCATGGGCTTGCGAAGGAAGGTTATAAAATTGCCGTGGTAGATATCCAAAGCGAAAAAGCGGCCCGCGTCGCCCAGGAAATTAACGACCAGTACGGTGCTGGCATGGCCTGGGGATTTGGCGCTGATGCCACCAGCGAACAGAGCGTAACCGCGCTCGCCAACGGAGTAGACGAGATTTTCGGCCAGGTGAATTTGCTGGTCTATAGCGCCGGAATTGCCAAAGCGGCATTTATTGGTGATTTCGCGTTGGGCGATTTTGACCGTTCGTTGCAGGTCAATCTAGTGGGATATTTTCTGTGCGCCAAAGCGTTTTCAGCCTTGATGATCCGCGACGGCGTACATGGCCGCATCATCCAAATTAACTCTAAATCCGGGAAAGTGGGCAGCAAACATAATTCCGGCTACAGCGCGGCAAAGTTCGGCGGCGTAGGGCTGACACAATCACTGGCACTGGATTTAGCAGAGTACGGCATTACCGTGCATGCCTTGATGCTGGGCAACCTGTTGAAATCGCCAATGTTTCAATCATTACTCCCGCAATATGCCGAGAAACTGGGCATTGCGGCGGATGAAGTCGAGCAATATTACATCGACAAAGTCCCGCTCAAGCGTGGCTGCGACTATCAGGATGTGCTGAATACGCTGCTGTTTTATGCCAGTGATAAAGCATCGTACTGCACCGGGCAATCAATCAACATTACCGGCGGGCAGGTGATGTTTTAAACCCACGGGTGGATAGCCGTATGACTGCAAACGCGCTATTCACCTCCCTAACGAGAGAAATCTATGATTAACGCACTCATCGCAATCGCTGTAATCGCCTGGCTGAGCCAACTGGTTTTGGGTGGCTGGCAAATACGCCATTTCAATCGTGCATTCGACCAGTTATGCCAGAAAGGAGCCGTAGGTATCGGGCGTTCTGGCGGGCGTTTTAAGCCTCGGGTGGTCATTGCACTGGCATTCGATGAACAACAAAACATCTGTGACAGTTTGATGATGAAAGGCATCACTATTTTTGCCAGACCCTTACCGTTGTCACAATTACATGGGATAAATCGAAAGGAATTGCAACCTGATGTGATCTTCCCCCATGATCAAAACTGTCAGAATGCTCTATCATTAGCGATTAAAGTGAAACATGGATAATTTCGTTTCGAACGCTTATTGCTTGCGAAATTATCAAACTAAAATTTAGCGCAAGGTAATAAGAGCTTATGAAACCACGCCATCGGCAGGCCGCAATCCTGGAGTATCTGCAAAAACAAGGGAAAAGTTCCGTTGACGATCTCGCTCAATATTTTGCCACCACCGGTACCACGATCCGCAAAGATCTGGTGCTGCTGGAAAACGCAGGCACGGTTATCCGTACCTATGGCGGCGTAGTACTGAACAAGGACGAACCGGATCCCCCCATTGACCACAAGACCTTAATCAACACTCATAAAAAACAACAAATCGCGGATGTGGCAGTAACATTCATCCATGATGGTGATTCGATTATTCTTGATGCCGGCAGCACGGTGCTGCAAATGGTTCCGTTATTACAGCGCTTTAATAACATCACCGTCATGACCAACAGCCTGCATATTGTTAATGCGCTTTCAGAACTGGATAACGAGCAAACTATCCTGATGCCTGGCGGCACCTTCCGCAAAAAATCAGCCTCTTTCCATGGCCAACTGGCCGAAACCGCTTTTGAACAATTCAGCTTCGATAAACTTTTTATGGGCACCGATGGCATCGATCTGAATGCCGGTGTTACCACATTTAATGAGGTTTACACCGTCAGTAAAGCGATGTGCAACGCAGCGCGTCAGGTGATTTTAATGGCTGACTCCTCAAAATTTGGTCGCAAAAGCCCGAACATTGTTTGTGGGCTGGACAGTGTCCACACCATTATTACCGACAGCGGCATCAGCGAGGAGTTTTTGACGGCTTTGCAGGAAAAGGGAATCAACGTGATTATCACAGAGGAAAAACATGACTGAACGAATGATACTCATCGCGCGAGAAACACTGGAGTTAGAACTGTACGAAGCCAGCCGTTTATCTGACAGACTGGGCGAACAATTTGTTAACGCAGCTCGTGCGGTGCTTGCCTGCGAAGGTAAAGTGATTGTCTCAGGTATGGGTAAATCCGGGCATATTGGTAAAAAAATAGCCGCCACGCTTGCCAGCACCGGTACTCCCGCTTTCTTCGTTCATCCTGCTGAAGCTCTTCATGGCGATTTAGGGATGATCGAGAGCCGCGATATCATGCTGTTTATCTCCTATTCTGGCACCGCCAAAGAACTGGACTTAATCATCCCGCGCCTCCAGGAAAAAGCTGTCACCTTAATTGCTATAACAGGTAAATCAGACTCTCCCCTCGCCAAAGCTGCACTTGCAATACTCGACATCTCCGTTGAACGCGAAGCCTGCCCTATGCGCCTCGCCCCAACGTCAAGCGCGGTTAACACACTAATGATGGGTGATGCACTTGCCATGGCGGTCATGCAGGAGCGCGGTTTTAATGAAGAAGATTTCGCCCGCTCTCACCCTGCGGGGGCTTTAGGGGCACGCTTGTTAAACCGGGTGCATCACTTGATGCGCACTGGAAAACAGCTCCCGGTCATCGCTGACATCGCAACGGTCATGGACGCCTTACTCGAACTGAGCCGCACCGGTCTTGGCCTGGTATGCGTGACCAACACACATCAACAGGTTGTGGGGGTATTCACCGATGGCGATCTACGCCGTTGGCTGGTGGGAGGCGGTCAACTTGAAGCTGTCATTTGCGATGCAATGACCACTCAATGCTCCGTACTACAGACTGAAACACGTGCAACTGAAGCTAAAGAAATGCTCATGAAAAAACGCATTAGCGCGGCACCCGTAGTCGATGAAAACGGTCAACTGGTCGGCGCGATTAACCTGCACGATTTCCACCAGGCTGGGATTTTATAAATACAAGTTTTCGATCCGCCTCGTAACCTTTTCGATAAGATGTTAACCCCCACCCCCATTGTGATACGCTTTGCCCCATTCTCGATCCTGGATATGACACTCAGGATCGTTTCTTCATTTTATCGTGAAGTTGGTTAATAAAATCAAATGACTACTACGGAAAACCTCGACAGCCACACCCCGATGATGCAGCAGTACCTGCGCCTGAAAGCGCAGCATCCTGAGATCCTGTTGTTCTATCGCATGGGTGACTTTTACGAGCTTTTTTATGACGATGCGAAACGTGCATCGCAACTGCTCGACATTTCCCTGACTAAGCGTGGAGCATCCGCTGGGGAACCGATTCCAATGGCTGGCGTGCCACATCACGCCATTGAAAACTATTTAGCGAAACTGGTGAATCTTGGCGAATCTGCAGCTATCTGTGAGCAGATTGGCGACCCCGCCACCAGCAAAGGGCCAGTTGAGCGCAAAGTTGTGCGCATCGTTACGCCAGGCACCATCAGCGATGAAGCGTTGCTGCAGGAACGTCAGGACAACCTGCTGGCGGCCATTTGGCAAGAGGGCAAAGGTTTTGGCTACGCCACACTCGACATTAGCTCGGGCCGTTTTCGTCTGTCTGAGCCAGAAGATATCGAAACCATGGCGGCAGAGTTGCAACGTACCAATCCTGCTGAGCTGCTGTATGCCGAAGATTTTGCCGAGACACGCTTAATTGAAGGCCGTCGCGGTCTGCGCCGTCGCCCGCTGTGGGAATTTGAGATTTCCACCGCTCGCCAGCAGTTGAATATGCAGTTTGGTACGCGAGACCTGACGGGCTTTGGTGTCGAAAATGCTCATCATGCGTTGTGTGCTGCCGGTTGCTTACTGCAATACGTTAAAGATACGCAGCGCACTTCTTTGCCGCATATTCGCTCTGTCACCATGGATCGCCAGCAAGACAGCATTATTATGGATGCGGCAACGCGCCGTAATCTGGAGATAACCCAGAACCTCGCTGGCGGTTTTGAAAACACGCTGGCTTCAGTGCTGGACTGCACCGTCACGGCGATGGGCAGCCGCATGCTGAAACGCTGGTTGCATATGCCGATCCGCAACGTCGATGTGCTGCAAAAACGCCAGCAAACCATTGCCGCGCTGCAAGACCGTACTGCGGAAATCCAACCGGTGTTGCGCCAGGTGGGCGATCTGGAACGTATTCTGGCGCGTCTGGCTTTACGCACCGCACGCCCGCGCGATTTAGCGCGTATGCGCCACGCATTCCAACAGTTACCAGAGCTGCGCGAAATGCTGGCGGATGTGCCAACAGATTACGTACAAACGCTGCGCGAAAATATGGGTGAATTCGCCGAGCTTCGCGAGCTACTCGAACACGCCGTAGTAGAAGCACCGCCGGTACTGGTGCGTGACGGCGGCGTTATTGCGCCAGGTTATAACGAAGAGTTAGACGAATGGCGCGCGCTGGCAGACGGCGCCACGGATTATCTCGATAAACTTGAGATCCGTGAACGTGAAAAACTTGGTCTGGATACGCTGAAAGTGGGCTTCAACGGCGTACATGGTTATTACATCCAGATCAGCCGCAGCCAGAGCCATCACGCACCTATTCACTATGTTCGCCGCCAGACGCTAAAAAACGCTGAACGCTATATCATTCCTGAGCTGAAAGAGTACGAAGACAAAGTGCTGACCTCAAAAGGGAAAGCGCTGGCGCTGGAAAAACAGCTCTACGATCAACTGTTCGATGCCCTGTTACCGCACCTCGAAGCGTTGCAGCAAAGTGCGACAGCACTTGCGGAACTGGACGTGCTGGTGAACCTCGCGGAACGTGCTTACAGCCTGAATTACACCTGCCCGCAATTGACAGATAAACCGGGTATTAAAGTCGTTGGCGGGCGTCATCCGGTGGTTGAGCAAGTGCTTAGCGAGCCGTTTATCGCCAACCCATTAAGCCTGGCGCCACAACGTCGGATGCTGATTATCACTGGCCCGAACATGGGCGGTAAAAGTACCTACATGCGCCAGTCTGCATTGATTGTGTTGCTGGCTTACATCGGTAGTTTTGTTCCGGCGCAGCAGGCGGAAATCGGCCCAATCGACCGTATTTTCACCCGTGTGGGTGCGGCAGATGACCTGGCTTCCGGGCGTTCGACCTTCATGGTGGAGATGACCGAAACGGCCAATATTCTGCATAACGCCACCGAACACAGCCTGGTATTGATGGATGAAATTGGTCGTGGGACGTCGACGTATGATGGTTTATCACTCGCCTGGGCGTGTGCCGAAAGCCTGGCAAATCGCATCAAAGCGCTGACGCTATTCGCAACACACTATTTTGAGCTGACGACCCTGCCAGAAAAAATGGAAGGTGTGGCGAACGTGCATTTGGATGCCATCGAACACGGTGACACCATCGCATTTATGCACAGTGTGCAAGATGGTGCGGCGAGCAAAAGTTACGGCCTGGCCGTAGCGGCGTTGGCTGGTGTGCCAAAAGAGGTGATTAAGCGTGCCCGTCAGAAACTGCGCGAGCTTGAGACAATTTCTAACAATACGGCAGCCACGCAGGTTGATGGCACGCAGATGTCGTTGCTGTCTGTTGCCGAGGAAACCTCGCCTGCGGTAGAAGCGCTGGAAGCCTTAGACCCCGATTCGCTATCGCCACGCCAGGCGCTGGAGTGGATTTATCGTTTGAAGAGTCTGGTGTAGTTTCCACCATCGGGTCGCCCTCATCCCGTCCTTCTCCCCCAGGAGAAGGAGAAAACCATGTTCCCATGGGTGAGGGTATTCAGGAATGCAGTCATAAAAAAAGCGGTGACCAGGGTCACCGCTTTTTTATTTGAACAGTCGATTATTCGCGGAACATTTATTCGCGGAACAATGCTTCGATATTCAGCCCTTGAGTCTGCAAAATTTCACGCAGACGGCGTAGACCTTCAACCTGAATCTGACGAACACGTTCACGAGTCAGGCCGATTTCACGACCCACATCTTCCAGTGTTGCAGCTTCATAGCCTAAAAGACCAAAACGACGAGCCAATACTTCACGCTGCTTAGCGTTCAGTTCAAACAACCACTTCACGATGCTCTGTTTCATATCATCGTCTTGGGTGGTGTCTTCCGGGCCGTTGTCTTTCTCGTCAGCCAGAATATCCAGCAGCGCTTTTTCAGAATCGCCACCCAACGGGGTGTCTACTGAAGTAATGCGCTCGTTGAGACGCAGCATACGGCTAACATCATCAACCGGTTTATCCAGTTGCTCAGCAATCTCTTCCGCACTTGGCTCATGGTCGAGCTTATGGGAAAGTTCACGAGCGGTACGCAGATAAACGTTCAGCTCTTTCACGATATGAATCGGCAAACGAATCGTACGGGTTTGGTTCATGATTGCCCGTTCGATGGTCTGACGAATCCACCATGTTGCATACGTTGAAAAACGGAACCCACGTTCTGGGTCAAACTTCTCAACGGCACGAATCAGCCCCAGATTCCCCTCTTCAATCAAGTCCAGCAGAGCCAGACCACGATTGCTATAACGGCGGGCAATCTTAACCACCAAACGCAAGTTACTTTCAATCATGCGGCGGCGGGAAGCGACGTCACCACGCAGAGCGCGGCGGGCAAAATACACTTCTTCTTCGGCTGTCAATAATGGGGAATAACCAATCTCCCCAAGATAAAGCTGAGTTGCGTCAAGCACACGCTGAGTGGCGCCCTGTGACAATAACTCCTCTTCGGCTATGTCGTTATCACTGGGTTCCTCTTCTACGAGGGCTTTTTCGTCAAAGACCTCAACTCCATTCTCATCATATTCCGCGTCTTCATTTAACTCGTTAACTTTCAGCGTATTCTGACTCATAAGGTGGCTCCTACCCGTGATCCCTGGGTAAAGCACCTTGCACTTCGTCTTTTAAGCGCTATCTGCGTTGGCTGCCTTCATTCACCCCAGTCACTTACTTAAGTAAGCTCCCGGGGATTCACTCAGTTGCCGCCTTGATATCACTTAAACGACTTTGTGCATGTAAAGTGCTTTACCGGCTTATCGCTGCGGCAAGTAACGCAGCGGGTTGACGGATTTCCCCTTGTAACGAATTTCAAAATGTAAACGTGTTGAACTGGTTCCGGTGCTACCCATGGTAGCTATCTTCTGCCCCGCCTTGATTTCTTCTTGTTCCCGGACCAGCATTGTATCGTTATGGGCGTAGGCACTCAGGTAATCATCATTATGTTTGATGATGATTAGATTACCGTAACCACGCAGCGCGTTACCGGCATACACCACTCGCCCGGAAGCGGTAGCAATAACAGCCTGGCCTTTGCTGCCTGCGATATCGATCCCTTTATTGCCACCTTCGTTAGCAGAAAAGTTCTCAATAACCTTGCCTTCAGTCGGCCAGCGCCAGGTCGAAATTGGCGCGCTATCGGACGTGCTGCTGGCAGTCGGTACAGTAGTCGTAGAGCTAACCACAGGTGCCGTAACCGGTGCTGTGACAGTTGTCGCAGTCCCTGTATTATTCGGCAACATTTTGTTAGCACTTTGTTCACCTGAGTCCTCAGAATACGTAATTACCGGTTTAGAAGCAACCACTACGGCGGTTTTTTGCGCAGCGGTAGGGGTGATGCCCTGCGCGCTGGCATCGGCCGCAGTCACAGCGTTTCCACCCGTAATTGGTGCACCGGATGCGTTACCAATCTGCAGGGTCTGACCCACGTTCAAGCCGTACGGCTCGGGGATATTGTTCCGTTGGGCTAAGTCACGGAAGTCGTTCCCGGTGATCCACGCAATATAGAAAAGAGTGTCGCCGCGTTTAACGGTGTAAGTGCTACCGCCGTTATAGCTCCCTTTCGGAATAGCGCCATATTTGCGGTTATAAACAATGCGGCCATTTTCAGTTTGTACTGGCTCGGAAGCGACCGGCTGCGTTTGCACCGGCTGAATCGCAGGCTGCTGAGCGACAGGCTGAATTTGTTGGCTCTGGGTTTGGGTAGACATTTTCGGTGGCTGAGTCACCAGCATGCCGCCAGAAGAACTGCTGCTGGTATTGCCGTTACCGCCCACCGAACTGATCGGTGCCTGAGTGTTATTGCTGGTACATCCTGCTAACCACAGGCTCACCAGCGACAAGGCCGCAATACGGCGTAAAGTAAAAGTTGGGCTTCCCGCGCTCATTTATCCCCCAAAAAAACAATCATATGCTAATGAAAATACGGCAGAACTGGTGCTTATACCCATTATCCTTCAAGCTGCAGGGGTGTTGGCTGCAGACGCTCACCTGCAACTCGAATGCTAATGGTTATACAGCCAGATGCTAAAATTTCGCTGCGCGTAACGTTACGCCAATACCTTTAGAAAAAAACAAGATAGTTCCAGGTTATGCCAATTCACCCTTAACTAAGGGGACAAAACGCACGGCTTCTACCGTATCAATGACAAATTCCCCACTCAATCGACGAACGCGCTTCAGATACTGCCGATCTTCGCCTACCGGGAGGACTAAAATTCCACCTTCGTCCAGCTGCGACAACAGCGCGCTGGGGATTTCCGGTGGTGCAGCCGTAACAATAATAGCGTCAAATGGGCTGCGTGCATGCCAGCCCAGCCAGCCGTCACCGTGACGGGTGGAGATATTGTGCAGATCGAGTTGCTTTAAACGTCGCCTTGCGTGCCATTGCAGGCCCTTGATGCGCTCAACTGAACAAACATGATGCACCAGGTGAGCCAGAATCGCGGTTTGATAACCCGAACCGGTGCCGATTTCGAGCACTCGTGATTCCGGAGTCAGCTCCAGCAACTCGGTCATTCTGGCAACCATATAAGGTTGTGAGATAGTTTGGCCGGAACCAATGGGCAAGGCGGTGTTTTCCCAGGCTTTGTGCTCAAACGCTTCATCGACAAATTTTTCCCGCGGTACCTGCGCAATCGCCTCCAGAACTTTTTCGTCCTTGATGCCTTGAGTACGCAGTTGTGCGAGAAGAGCTTCTACGCGTTTGCTTACCATTGCTCGTCCACTCCTGATTTACTCAACCAGTGGCTAACGACCTCACGTGCGCTATGAGCAGTAAGGTCAACATGCAATGGGGTGACCGAAACATAACCTTCATCGACAGCGGCAAAATCGGTATCTGGGCCTGCGTCAAATTTATCGCCCGGCGGTCCAATCCAGTACAGCGTATTGCCGCGCGGATCTTCTTGCGGAATAACTTTATCTGACGGATGGCGGCTACCGCAGCGCGTGACACGAATGCCCTTGATTTGATCAAGCGGCAAATCAGGCACATTGATATTTAAGATACGCCCGGTACGCAGCGGTTCACGCGATAAAGCACGCAAAATCGAGCAAGTGACAGCGGCTGCAGTTTCATAATGCTCATGGCCATTTAATGAAACAGCCAGCGCTGGAATGCCTAAGTGCCGCCCTTCCATCGCCGCCGCAACGGTGCCGGAATAGATGACGTCATCACCCAGATTCGGCCCGGCGTTAATTCCAGAAACCACGACATCAGGTGCCGGACGCATCAAGGCGTTGACACCAAGATAGACGCAGTCTGTCGGCGTGCCCATCTGTACCGAAATATCGCCGTTGGCGAGAGTGAAAGTACGCAATGAAGATTCGAGCGTCAGTGAGTTTGAAGCCCCACTGCGATTACGGTCAGGGGCAACAACCTGCACATCAGCAAATTCCCTTAGTCGGGCCGCCAGAACTTGAATCCCCGGCGCATTGACCCCGTCATCGTTACTCAAAAGTATTCTCATATTGGATTTACAAAGCTTCTTTTTATATGAAAAAGATAAAACCACACGTTGGTTCCCGGCATAACAACTCTGTGCGTTCTGTTAACCTTCAAAATCGCCCCAACCTGTTGTTTTATCCCATTCTGTTGATTTTAGTGCACCCGTAATGAAATTGTTGCTGATTTTGTAACATTCACCACAAAGTCCTGTCCAGGGGACACTATACAATTCAATGTTGACTAAATCACCCTTTCTGGCCCAAGGAATGTGCCGAAAACAACGCCTTAGTGGCCTTTACGGAGCACTGCTGAAGGTGATTTCCCCCGTAAAGTTCGAAGTGTAGCCAGCTTCAACCGGAGTAGACCCCACTTAAAATAGCCAAAATGTTATTTATTTTAATTTTAGAATCATTTTCGAAAGACAAATTCTTCGTATGAAGTTGCAAATACGTTATATCCCACACCACCC